>NZ_JAZNIB010000368.1:0-1679 GCF_045577275.1 Methanobrevibacter sp. | reverse complement strand
ATCAAAAATATTGATTGAAATTATAAAATTATAATTAAACTACTAAAAAAATTGAAAATAAAAGCAAAGATTAATTTAAATTTTAGAAAACTTTATTAAATAAGTATTTTATAAATATCATTAGATAATTATTGAATAATTGAAAATTAAAATATCTGAATTAAGCAAAAGAAAGAATAGAGAATAAAAATAAAAAATTTATAAAATTCTTAACTAAAAAAATTATTATATGGTGTTTATCATGTCACGTCAAAAATTTATCCGAGACAGTATTCATGGAAACTTGCCGCTAAGTGAATTTGAAGTGGAAGTGTTGGACTACCCTCAAGTTCAAAGATTAAGAAGGGTCAAACAATTAGGATTCATATCATTAATTTATCCTGGAGCAAATCACTCCCGTTTTGAACATTCCATAGGAACTATGCATCTTGCATCACAACTCGCCGAACAATTGGAATTGGAAGAATATGAAAAAGAATTGGTTAGAATGGCTGGTTTATTGCATGATGCAGGACATGGTCCATTTTCACATGTTTCAGAAGCTGTATTTGATGTTCCTCATGAACAGTTAACTGCATATGTAGTCAAGGAAACCAGTTTAGCTGACAAACTTTCTGAAAAATTTGATACCAAGGACATCATTGACATCATTAATGGTGAAGGCAAATTAGGTCCGATAATATCTGGAGAATTGGATATGGATCGTATGGATTACCTCATTAGAGATTCCCATTATACAGGTGTGGCTTATGGTGTTATCGATACTGAAAGGATCATAAGCAATTTAAAATTAAAAAGGGAACTTATTTTAGACATTAAGGGAGTTCAAGCTGCAGAAGCTGCTTTAACTGCACGTTATCTAATGTATCCAAGTGTTTATCAACACCACACTACAAGAATTATCAATGCAATGTTTAGAAGATGCCTAAGACATATGATCAGCCAAGACATCTTAAATCCTAATGAAATGTATAAATACGATGATGCAGACATGATCAGCATGTGCAGAAGCTCTGAAGGATTTTCAAGAGACATAATGGAACGTATTGACAACAGAAATCTACTAAAAGTAGCTAAATCAGAACCTGTAAATGGATTTGAAAATCCTGAAAAAATATTCAAAATCGAAAAGGACAAATTGACCAAAGCTGAAGAGGAAATCAGTGAAGATTTCGGATTGGATAGGAATTATGTCATCTTAAGCCTTCCAGAATACCCAAGATTTGATGAAATGAAAACATGGGTTTCATTTGGAGAAAACTTATACCATCTCAATGAGATTTCAAGCATTGTAGGTGCTTTAAGCAGTGCCAGATTCAATTCAGCAGACATATGCCTTTATGTTCCTAAAGAGGACAAGGATAAACTCAATAGATTTAAATTGGATAATTATATAGATTTGCCTGAAAGGGTAAACAAATTTGATACAATACACTTTGAACAATCTAAATTATTATAATAATAAGGATATTATAAATTAAATATTATTAATTGGAGATAAAAAATGATTCTTATAACTATTACAGGTGCAAGCGGAGTAATCTATGGAGTGGAATTGCTCAAGGCACTTAGGGAACTAAACATAGAAACAGGATTATTGATCAGTGAACCTGCCAAAATAGTAATCAATTATGAGTTGAATGATGATTTGGAAGAAATCAAATCATTGGCAGACCATT
>NZ_JAZNIB010000367.1:0-2236 GCF_045577275.1 Methanobrevibacter sp. | reverse complement strand
AAAAATAAAAAAAGAAAATAAGAGAAAAGATTTACCTAATACGTTTTCCCTCTTTTTCAAGCAATCCTTTTTCTTTGATCATTTCAATGAAACGACTGTCATCAGTTACGAATTCGTCATACTCTTGGACTTCTTTTTTATTGGATCTTTTCACCTTTGTGAACAAATACAAAGGTCTGCCTTTTTTGACTTTAGGAAGTTCAATCAATTCATAAAGAATCCTATTTACAATCAAGTCCTGTGAGCTTTCAATGAAACTGACTCTATTGTCAATATCTTCAAAGCTTTCAAAATCGCCATTCAACTCTTTTTCAGCAATGATTTTAGAACCTTTTTTCCTATTGATTGGATCAAGGAAATGCAATTGGCTTGCCTCTTTGCTTTGGTCATTGAAGAATTTGACATATTTAGGTTCATTGGCAATTACAATGCTGTAAACAGCCTTTTCAACTTCAAACTCTTCATTCTTATTCAAGTCATCATAGCTTAAATGAGCCCTTTCCTGCTTAACGAATTCGCTATCCTTTCCAAGAGGAATCTTATCTTGAACCTTCACTTCAACATCTTCATTCAAGTCCAAATCCATTAGAATAAAATGATCATATCCAATAATACGTGCAGTTTTCTTATCTTCACCATCTCTAGTGCCTATAACCAAACCGAAATTTTCATTCTTCATGAAAACACCACACAAAATTATCTTACATTGTATCTTAAGATAGCTCCGATTCCACCGAAGGCCCTATATAATTGGCTTCCTTCTTCAGTTTCAGTGGAAATGATTTCAACAGAAGATCCTAAATCCTCTGCAATATTAGCCAAGTCTTCAACCAAATCTTCCTCTTTAGTGATTTTCATCTTTTCATTACATTGAGGACAAGTAAGGTCTTCCACTTTTTGACCTTCTTTTTGAGTCACTTCAGCATGGAATCCGCAAGCTTGGCAGTCAATGGTTAATCTTTTGGATTTCAAGTCTTCACTAAGCAAGAGAATGTCTACTGCACCCATTTCCAAATTGGTTCTGACTTCCTTTTCACCATATGAATACAAACCATGGTCATCACGGAGCTCAGCCAAGAATCTTTGCACTAACTTCTTCTCTTGGATAACGCCTAACTCTTCCAATGCACCAGATGCCTTGTCAATGGTTTCCCTAATACCGAATTCACCGGTATAGGAAGTGTCTACAGTAGTGATAACCTTATCCTTAAGCTCATAATGCATATAATCTCCATTGTAGAAGTCCTCTTTGGTACCTCCAGGTCCACCAAGAACAATTCCCTTCAAATCATCCTTGATAGGAAGGAATTCCTCATCCATGTGGGTACCGATTCTTTTCAAGAACTCATGAGCCAATTGTTCGATAACCCTATCGAACCTTCTTTGTGATTGTCCCCCTGCCTTATGCTTTCCAGGAACACCACTGGTTAAATTGGAAACGATATTGATTCTTTTACCTTTCAATGTAGCAATGGTAGCTTCATTTCTGTCGATTACAGCAATACCGTAAACCTCTTTGGAAGCTATCATATCTTCCAAAGGCTCAAGGAAAAATGTGCTGTCACAAATATAACGATAAGTTTGAATTTCTTCAGGAGGCTCAATAACTACAGTTTCCATCTTCTCAGTTCCAGGGCCGCCTTTAGGAATCATTCCTACAAACAATACAAAGCCGTTAGGCAATTCCTTATTGTCATTTGTAATCATACGGATTCTTTGCATGATTACCTCAATAGCTGATTGAACATTCTTACGGGTGGTTTTACTCTTAATGTTAGCACTTTGTCCCAATTCGTCCCTCATCTGCTTGATGATATCACTTAACTGCTTTGTTGGAGGGACATACATGGAAACAAGCTCTGTTCCCTTCCCCTTCTTTTCAGCCAATTCCTTTAATGACTTTTTAAATTCATATAATTCTTTTGAGGATACCTCACTCATTCATAACACCTGATAAAATTGATAAATAACTTTTTGATAAGTAATTAGTATAAAAAATTAAAATAAAACAATATAATTTAAGATTATTCAAAACTTTAAATAAAATTTTCATAGAAAAAATAACTAAACAGTAACTTTAATCGAAAATTTTTCACTAAAATAAAATTTCTGTCAAACCATAATAATAACCTTAAATTGATATTATATATTATTTATTTGTATAATTTACGTATATAATTAATGATGAAAACTAGAAAATTTTAAGAAAATATTAATAATTGAAAAGATATAGATT
>NZ_JAZNIB010000366.1:0-4293 GCF_045577275.1 Methanobrevibacter sp. | reverse complement strand
TTTTTATCATTTATTAATGTATTTATTATATAATGAGTTATTATTATATAATGAATTATTATTATATAATGAGTTATATAATTAATAAAGTAACTTAAAATAAAAAATAGAAAAAAAATGCTTGAATTCAATCAAGCAAATTATTTAATTTTAATATGGTCATTGACCATCTAATCTTTCAATGTTCTTACAAGACCATTACGTGGTTCGTAGATAAGTCCTCTGGATTTGAGCATCTTCAAGATTTCATCTGTTTTTTCTTCACTTATATCACTGTTTTCAGCAAGATGGTCTTTTAGGACATTTGTTGGAACATCAACAAATTCCGCTTCCAATTCTTCAATTGCTTGCTGTACAACACGCATTTTATCTCTTTCAGATGTTGGAGTTCTTCCTTCAACTCTTGCAATGTCGATTTTACCGGTGTCAGGATCCATTCCGATTTTCTCTAAACATCTTCTTTGCAAGCTGATTGCTCTATGAGCATCTGAAGCTTCCACTTCGTTTTTGAGTTGAAGTTTTGCGCTGGCTTCAGCTAAACGAATTGTCGCTTCCAATTGCCTTGGAGTGATTGGTACAGGAGTTCCTTCTTCCATACCTCCTGTTCTCACTGATACATAAAACTCTTCCAATACTTTTGTTGCTTCATCTGTAAGTACCGGTTGGATATTCTTACGTGCATAAGCGATATACTTTCTCAAGAGTTCTGGCTCTATATCATATGCTATGTTGGAATATTGGTGAGTTGTAAGAATATGCTTTGCCAATTCCCTATCCTTTTCGACATTTGGCTTGTCTTCAATAACAAATATCAAATCGAAACGGGAAAGAATTGGTGAAGGCAAGTCAATTTGGTTTGCCAAAGTCTTGTATCTATCAAAAGTACCGAACTTAGGGTTTGCAGCTGCAAGCACGGAACATCTTGTGTTCAATGTTGCCATAATTCCTGCTTTTGCAATACTTACTGTTTGTTGTTCCAATGCTTCGTGAAGTGCAGATCTATCTTCTGAACGCATCTTATCCAATTCGTCAACACATACGTTACCTTGGTCCCCAAGTACCAATGCACCTGCTTCAAGAGACCAGCCTCCGAGCTCATCTCTAACTGCCGCTGCAGTTAATCCTGCACCGGATGTACCTTTACCACTTGTGTAAACACTTCTTGGGGCTAATTTTGAAACATATTTGAGTATTTGGGATTTACCTATACCTGGGTCCCCAACAATAAGAATGTGAAGGTCTCCTCTTAAACGAGTTCCATCTTCCAATTGTTGTACTGTTCCACCGAAGAGCTGCAATGCAATAGCTTCCTTTACATCTCTGTGACCTTTGATTGAAGGTGCTGTGGAATTGATGATTTTATCGTGTATATGAGGGTCTTTGGATAATTCCAAGATTTTTTCTTCATCTTCTTCACTAAGTTCCAATTCCTCGAATTCCTGTTCTAAAGGTTCGATATGATTCACGTAAATGTAATTCTTGAATTTTCCACTTCTTTCTTCCCTAAATGTCTTTAAGGTTCCAGTGATTCTTACTTTGTCTCCTGGATTTAATTCATCTACCAAATCATCCTCTAAAACCATAAGCATTTGTTTTGGTTCTGTTCCTCCAGATAGGTTTTCCAAAGGTTCCTGCATTCTTGCACTTTGAGTGTCTATATATTTGGATTCCTCTTGAAGCAATCTAAAGGATCTTCCACCACATTCGCCACATAATGAAGGTTCCATGATATGATTTCCAGAGCTCTGTTCCACTTCATGAATTCTCATGCAGCCTCTACATTCAAATTTTCCTACTTCAATACGTGGACGAATCTCATCAGTTTTCCTCACAATTCCATCAGCAGATACAAAGTGACCTATGTATTTACTTAAGAGATCGCTTAATGGAATGTTGTTTGTGAGATTTTCAAATCTGATGTTCAATTCAGCATCCTTCATCAACGGATCGATATTTTTAATAGCCTTTTGAGAAGCAGCAATAACTTCATCAGGCTTTGTTATCAATAAGTCCGCTAAATCAGGATCAAACTTCTCTAAGTCTTCGTAATTGACTGTAAGTGACCTTTCATCAGGATATTTTTCTAAAATTTCAAACACATCATCTTTGTAAATTGTAGAGAAAAATTCTTCAAATTTTGCAAGTGATGTTTTTGTTTTGTTAGTGGAATTCATTGTATTATATTCTTTATATTTAATCGTATAAAAGTTTATTTAATTTTTAAAAATTTTTAATTTTTTCACTATATTCATTTTGAAAAATAGCTTTTAAGCTGTTATGATTTTTCAAGTTCAGTTTGGTTTTTTATGGTGATTATTTTATTGATTTCATTTCATTTTTTACCAATTTAATTGAAAATTTTAAATATGTGTAATTTTATAAGTAATAGTAATACTAATTAAATTTTTAAATAATATTATGGTGAATTTATGAAGAAATCAAGATTGGGTCTATTCAAATCAACTTCAATGCTAATTTCTGTTTTAGGAGTTATTATGATTATAGCTACTGTAGCTGCAGTTGCTTATGTTGGTTTTAGTGTAGTTTCCTCAAGTTTAACCGGAGGAATTTCATCCGGTACTCAGTATGACCAATTAGCAGAATTGAAATCTAATTACACTGCATTGGAAGCTCAATTTAATGATACAGGTAATAAGATTTATGCTATGGACAACATCACTTTAGAAAGAGAATATGTAAATGCACAAGTAGAGCTTGTAAGGGCTCAAAATGATTTAAGTGATGTAGAGAGTGCATTGTCTATGGGTAAGCCTGCTTCAGAAGTTGATGAGAGATTAAAACAAACAAGAGACGATTTAAAAATAGCTCATGAAGCTTATAATAGTTTATCAGTTAAATAATTTTATTATTTAACTTCTTTTTTTATTTATTTTTTCAATTAATTTAGTTTTCTATTATCTCTTTTTTTAAAAATTATTTTTTCTTTTTAGGTCCTTTTCTGTAGCCTAATCCAACGATATACATTTCTTTGCTTCTTTGTCTTGATGATGGCGGTTTGGTTGATTTCACTTTTCTGAAATCGTATTTGATGCTATCTAAAAGACGTTTGTATTCGGGACCTTGGAATGCCTTGATTACAAGGTTTCCTTCTGTTTCAAGAATATTGTCTGCAATCTTGAACACTGTTTCCACAAGGTCAACAGATCTTAAATGGTCGAGGTCTTTCACTCCAGTCAATGAAGGTGCAGCATCTGACATAAGCACTTTTGCTTTTCCATGTGTCAGTTCCATAACCTTTTCCTGAACGATTTCTTTGGTGAAGTCTCCTCTGATTCCAAAGTAATTAGGTTCGTGGAATGGTTTGATTCTGTTTAAGTCCACTCCTACAACGATTCCTTCTTCTCCTACCTTTTCTAAAGCCACTTGAGACCATCCACCTGGAGCGGCACCTAAATCCACTACAGTGTCTCCCTCTTTGATGATTTTGTATTTTTTATCAAGTTGCTTAAGTTTATATGATGCTCTTGAACGATATTCTTCACTTTTAGCTCTTTTGTAATAAGGGTCATTCTTCTTTTCCACTTGCCATCTGCTTCCCATATTAACCCTCCTGATTATTATAAATATGTTTTCTATTTGAATTCTTTTGTATTCTTTTGTATTCTATTTGTTTGCTTTATCTTTTTTAGCCTTCTCTTCATAGAAATTCAATGCAGAACAGACTGGTCTTCCAGTTTGAATGAATTCTATGCTGATGTCATTTCCATTTATTTCCATCAATGCAACAGATGGGTCTGATAATCTTGGATTTGTTGGACTTCCTGGATTTATCAAAAGGACATCCTTTATCTTTTCAAGTTGTGCAACATGTGAATGTCCACTTACAAGAATATTCACTCCTAACTGCAATGCATGGTAATATAATTGCTGTGTGTCTCCCCTTGGATAAACCTCTCCATGAATCACTCCAATCTTGTGGCCTTCTGCTTCAATTATCTTTGAGACAGGCAATTCTATATCTCCATGGACTCTATCCATATTTCCTTCAACTGCAACGACAGGAGCTACTGTCCCCAATTCATCAATGACGCTTTTGCTGGTTATGTCTCCTGCATGAATAATCAAATCCACTCCTTCAAAGGTTTCCAATACCTTTTGAGGAAGCTTCACTCTTCTATCTGGAATGTGGGTGTCTGATATCAATCCAATTAACATAATTTCACATATGATTTTAATTTTTAATTTTAATTTTTAATTTTTAATTTTTAATTTTAATTTTTAATTTTAATTTTTAATTTTAATTTTTAATTTTAATTTTTAATTTTAATTTTT
>NZ_JAZNIB010000365.1:0-7875 GCF_045577275.1 Methanobrevibacter sp. | reverse complement strand
ATTTTTTAATTAAATAAAACTTTTTATTAAATATATAATATTTAATATTATTCTTGTTTTATTATGCAGTATAGACTTTGCAGAATTGATGGAATTTTAGAAAAAAGATCTGATTTTAAAAAAATGTTTGAAATAAAACGTTGCCCAATATACGAACAAATAAAAATTGTTTAAAAAAAAAGAAAAAGAAAAAGAGAATAAATCTCTTAATCTATTTTGCAACATCTTCGAGAGCTGCTGCAATTTGTGCCATAATTTGTTCGGTTTTGAAGTGGTTTTGGTTCATAGCACCAGATGGACATGCACCTACACAGGTACCACATCCTTTACATAATGCAACGTTAATAGCTGCGTGTTTGTCTGCGCCTTCACCTTCAATACTTACAGCACCGAATGGACATAATTCTACACATACTTCACATGCACCACAAACGGTAGTATCAGTGTCAGCAGTAATAGGTTCGATTTCTACTTCACCTTTAGCCATTGGGATAGATGCTCTTGATGCTGCAGCAGATCCTTGTGCTACTGCGTCAGGAATATCTTTAGGACCTTGTGCTACACCAGCAATGTAAACACCGTCAGTTAAAGTGTCAACAGGTCTGAGTTTTGGGTGAGCTTCCATGTAGAATCCGTCGGAAGTTCTGGATAAACCTAAGGTTTGTCTGAGTTCGTTAGATCCTTTAGGAGGTTCTAATCCTACAGATAATACAACTAAGTCGTAGGTGTATTCAGTTACTTTTCCGAGTAAGGTGTCTTCTGCTCTTACGGTTAAGGTTAAGTCATCGTTTTCGATGATTTCAGCAGGACGTCCTCTGATGAATTCAATTCCGTATTTTTCTTGGGAAGTTTTGTAGAACTCTTCGAATCCTTTACCGAATGAACGGATATCCATGTAGTAACAGGTTACTTCAGTATCAGGTTCGTGGTCAATACATAATTGAGCGTTTTTCATGGAGTACATACAACATACTCTTGAACAGTAGGATTTACCAATTTGTTCATCTCTTGAACCGACACAGTGGATGAATGCAACACGTTTAGGTTCTTTACCGTCGGATGGTTTTTGTACGTGACCACCAGTAGGACCGGATGCGTTGATCATTCTTTCAATTTCCATTGCGGTAATTACGTTAGTGTATCTACCGTAACCGTATTCGTATTTTTCGGTTGGGTCATATGGGTCGTAACCGGTTGCTGCAATAATGGTACCAACATGGAGTTCGATTTCTTCTGGTTCCATGTTACGGTCGATTGCTTCAGGACCACATACGGTTTCACAAAGACCACAGTCGATACAGTAGTTTTTGTCGATAGTTGCACAGAGAGGTACTGCTTGAGGGAATGGGATGTAAGCTGCTCTTACCATACCTACACCTTCGTCGTAGTAGTTAGGTATTTCGATAGGACAGACTTCTTGACATTGTCCACATCCAGTACAGTCTTCTTCTTTAACGTATCTAGGTTTTTTCTCAACTTTTACAGTAAAGTTACCAATGTAACCGTCTACTTCTTTTACTTCTGCGTAAGTAATTAATTCAATGTTTTCGTGTTTGGAAGTGTCTACCATCTTAGGTGCGAGAATACACATGGAACAGTCTAAGGTAGGGAAGGTTTTGTCTAATTGACCCATTCTTCCACCGATAGTTGGGTTTCTTTCTACCATGTAGGTTTTGAATCCCATATCAGCTAAGTCTAATGCAGATTGAATACCTGCTACTCCACCACCGATAACAAGACATTTTTTGTCTACTGCTACTTTAGAAGCTTCGAGAGGTTCTAATAATCTAGCTTTTGCAACAGCCATACGAGTTAAGTCTTTTGCTTTTGCAGTTGCTTCAGCAGGTTGGGTCATGTGTACCCAAGAGTCTTGTTCTCTTAAGTTAGCAAATTCAAATAAGAACTTGTTTAATCCAGCTTCTTCTACACATCTTCTGAAGGTAGGTTCGTGAAGTCTAGGAGAACATGCTGCTACTACGACTCTGTTTAAGTTGTGTTCTTTGATGTCATCTTGAATAAGACTTTGACCTGGGTCAGAACACATGTATTTGTAATCTTTTGCGACAACTACGTTAGGTAAAGTTTTTGCGTATTCTGCTACTTCAGGACAGTTTACGACTCCACCAACGTTTACACCACAGTGGCAAACATATACTCCCACTCTAATTTCTTCATTTACATTTTCTTCTGCCATTAAATCACCTTGTACAAGTAAAATGATTAATCATTTGATCTAATTTTTTAAATATATTATATATATAAAATATTAGACAGTATAATTTTTCTAAAAAGTGAGTATATAAAGGTTTCTATTAATAAGTAGGAGTAAAGTATATATATGAGAATATTTTAATTTAATTAGAAAAGGTAAAATTAATCAAAACCAATAATTTAGTGTTATAATAACTAAAAAAAGTAAATTATTACGTTATTTAAAAAATAAAAAGATATTTACTCTTTATATAAGGAAATAAAATACTTTTTGATAAGCCTAAATTTTTTAAAATTCTTACAAGAAATTTCAAATAAAGGTGGAAAAGCCTTTAAAAACTGAAAAAAATCTGAACAAAAATAATAGTAAAAATGGGTTAAAATTAAAAATAAAGTACATATATCAATATTTATGATTAAAACAAATTAATTAATCAGTATAATTAAATAATAAGAGAAAAATAATCTAAAAATAAAAATTAAAAGGATTACATAAAGAAAAAAGATAGTGTAACCTTTTATGCAACACCCAAAAAATCAATAAAAATGGGTAATTTTAGGCCAGCTAAAACCTTACAGAACCCTTGACATGTTCGTTAAAGAATGAACATTAAGAATATTGGAATGGTGACTAAACTAAATAATGTAGTTGTAAAAATACAGTCTGAAGTCAATTCCCAATCAAGCTTATATGTGATGGCTATTACCAAACCTAACATGGCTGAAGACATTGTGGCTTCAATGAATCCAATAGTGTGATTAAATCCTGTAATATGAAGTAAAGACAATACTCCTAAAGCAATCAAAGGATAAATGACCAATTTAATTACAGAAGCCAAACTCACTTCCTTCAAATGGTTTTTCAATCCTCTGATATTCAATGATAAACCTAATGAAATCATAATGAGAGGAATTGTAGCACCTGCCAAATATCCTACAACAGTTGATCCTACAGGAGTGATTGGAATAGAGAAAATATTGAAGAGGATTCCTAAAATTATCGCCCATAAAGGCATGAATGTAATAATCTTCTTAATTGCAGTCTTCATTGTTCCGCCGAATATTAAAATCAAAATGAAGCTTAATGCAACAAATGTTATTGAAGTGGAAACATCACAGAACACTGCCCTTATCAGACCTGAATTGCCAAATATTCCTTGGGTGATCGGATAACCTAAAAAACCAGTATTGCCTAAGACCACTACCACCATAAAGCTCCAAATTTTCTTACTATCCCAGCCTAAAATTTTAAGTAGTGAATAAGTTAATATACCTACAATTAAACTGGTGATTAAGATATAAACTGTTAAAATGCTTAATCTTGGAAGTAAGGAAACATCAGCATTATACAAAGCATTGAAAATCATACATGGGAGAGCTATATTGATTACTATATTATTTAGTGTTTCGACATCTTCTTCTTTCAATAGGCCTATTTTTTTAGATAAGGCACCTATCAAAATCATGACTATGATTGAAACAATAATTATTCTATAATCCATATAACCAACATACCAAATTTAATATTTTAAAATAAGTAATTTTATATATTATTTATAGGTTTAATTTATTAAAATTAGTTAAAATAGTTTTTGTAAAAATAGATTAAAAAATAGATAAAATTAATAAAAAAAGAAACTAGTTGGCAAACACTCCCAACTAGTGAAAATATTTTTGGTCAAGGTTTTTGCAGGCCGAAGGCCTGGAAAAAGCTTGGAGTTAATCAACAATACCATCAGTGGTAACTTTAAATACAGCTTCCCCTTCTGGTAAGTGTGGGCTGTCCACTAATCTAGCAATTCTTTTTCCTGCTAAACCTTTTTTAAGCCAAATTCTGTATGTGGAAGCGTGACCTAAAACGTGTCCACCAATAGCTTTTGTTGGGCTTCCGAAGAAAGCGTCAGGTCTTGCTTGAACTTGGTTAGTTAAGAAAACAGCTACATTATAAGTGTTAGCCACTTGTTGCAATGCATGCAAGTGTTGGTTTAATTTTTGTTGTCTTACAGCTAAGGATTCTCTTCCAACATATTCTGCTCTGAAGTGTGCCATAAGAGAGTCTACAATAACCAATCTTACATTTACTCCACTTTGGATTAATTCATTGATCTTTTCAGCCATTAAAATTTGGTGAGAAGAGTTGAATGCTCTTGCAATGTGGATTTTTCTTAATACTTCCTCATGGTCGAGACCAAATGCATCTGCGATTTGTTCTACCCTTTCAGGTCTGAAAGTGTTTTCAGTATCAATGAATACACATTCACCATCTAAACCGCCTTTTTCCTTAGGCAATTGAACAGTTACAGCCAATTCATGAGAAATTTGACTTTTACCTGATCCGAATTCACCGAATACTTCAGTAATAGCTTGAGTTTCGATTCCTCCACCGATTAATTCGTCAACTCCTTTACTTCCAGTAGTAATACGGCCAACATCACGTCTTCTTTCCATGACATCGAATGCAGTTTCGAAATCAATTTTTTCTGCTCTACGTGCAGCTTCAATAACTTTTTCAGCTACACCTTCACCAATCTCTGCTTTCACAGATAATTCCTTAGCAGTAGCAGTAGCCAATCTCATCATATCAGCAAAACCAGCTTCTCTTAATTTTTCAGCTGTTTTTTCTCCAACGTTAGGTAAGTCTTCAAGTTCTACCATAATTATCAACCCATTAAATAAATTTTATTAAAGTTCATCAATTTCTAATACTTCTATATAATTAAAATAACATTTTTGAATTTTATAAAAATAAAAATGAATAGAAAAACTTAGTATTCATTTTTGAAAATTCTTTTTGGTCTAAGTTTTATCTCTTCATCATAATTGTTATAAGTAATATCAGCAAGCAATTCTAAAGTATTGCCATCAATATCCATCACTTTAGTTTCCAAGAATCCAAAGTCTCCGTCTCCTTCCTCATATAAGGCAACGATATCATCATGTTTCATGTCAAGCAATTCCTCTACCAATTCATTGTAGAAGGTAACTTGAATCTCACCGGTATCGTCAGTGATTTTACCAGGAAGCATTAAAAGATATTTTGGTTTGTCTATGTAGTTTCCACAATTTGGACATTCTTCCTCATCCTCATCTTCAATAGTGCGATTACAGATAGGACATTTTGGAATTAGCATTCTTTGGATGTAAGGTTCTGAAAATACACCTTTCACTCTTACATTTCTGTCTTCCAATTCGAGACTTGCAATGTCCTTAGAAGTGTATAAGGTTTCCTGCAATTCTTCAATGTCTGGAAGGTTTTCCAATTCCTTGTAGGAAGGTTGCAAAATGTTTGTAGCATTACCGATGGATAACTCTAAACGGTTGGATCTGTCATTATAGTTTATACGTGGATTTTGGATTTTGATTGCCTCATTGATGTCATAAGGAATATCAGTCTTGTCATCCCATAATGTGACAGCTATAAATCCTGAAACGTCACCAACAGTCATGTTTCTGACACGGCCTTTAGTACCGTCCTGTCTTTCAAATTCACGAATGTCTTCAAGTTCCAAGATTCTTGCTACAACCTTGACATTCATGTCATCTTCATCTAAATCATCGATTTTCTTGGTTTCATAAATTTGTTCTTCCAATTCTTCAAAGCTAGGCAAATCAGAAGATTCCGCATCGGTAAGTTCGATTACTCTGGTTGTTTTACCAACATTGAGCTCAACTTCATACATTCCAAGTCTGGTTCTTGCGTTTTCAACTTGATATGCTTTACCTATGCCATAATCCACTTCTGCCTTCTCATCCCAAAATGAAATTCTGACTTTACCAGTGGAATCCGCTATATCACCAGAGCGAACAAAACCGGTTGAGCCGTCATCTCTTTGGAAGGAATGGGAATCATTGATTGTGATTAATCTACCAATGATGTCAACTTCTTCACCATCATCTTCATGATCTTGAACCTCACTAATGGTTATTGGGCCTAATTTGCTTGAAATTTCATTCAAACCTTCAATTAAATCTTGGTTTTCATCTGGATTGACTCTTAATTCAGTATTCCAGTTTGTATTTACCCTATAACCGCTGGTTGCATAATCGTCATACTCAATATTTCCACCAATGACCTTAAGAACATCTCCTTTGGATACTTTAAGCTTAGTGTCATCTCCCCAAAGAGTAACTCTTATGGAACCGGTATCATCTGTAATCTCGATTGATTTTACATAACCTTTGGTTCCATCCTGTCTATCGAATGTGATAGTGTCTTGGATTTTAGTTACAATACCTATTAAGCTAACATCTTTGATCTCTTGAGCATTGCCAATTTTTATGATGTTCTCTTCATATTCAGGAATATCGAAATCCCCTTCAACTTTAAGGATTCTACCATCCCAATGGGATAATGAAATTTCACCATTTCTTTCTCTGGATTGTTCATTGAGAATCTTGACAATATCTCCTTCTTTCAAATCAAGGCTGCTTACTAATTTCACATCATTGTTCCATAAGGTATAGGAGATTTTACCAGTGCTGTCTTGAATTTCAAGAGAGGTAACTTTTCCTTTCTTGCCGTTGCTTTCATAAGTGTGAGGAGCAGGTGCTCTGATTAATCTTCCGATAATGCTTACTTTCTCATCAGGAACAATATCGGAAATTGAGATGATATTTTCCTCGTAAGCTGGGAAGTCTGCAATGTTATCAGGCCAGTTTTCACTAGACTCGTCAATTGTTCTAAGCAAGGATCTAGGACGTAACTGGAATTCTTTACCGCCTCTAAATCCATCTTTACAATCTATTTCGGAAATCTCTACAATATCTCCTTCAGAGATATGCTTAAGATGTTTGATGTTTTCAGTCCAAAGGACAAGTCTTACTTCACCGGTATTGTCAGCAATTTGCATGTTTGCAAGCTTTCCAGCATCCCCTTTTCTTGTAGTGAAAATTTTTGGATTGGAAATAGCCATAACCCTTGCAATAACACTGAAACCTTGATTTCCAGGTTCAACTTCCGCAATTGTTTTAGGAGTTTCCACATCAAAACCAGTGACAGTTTCTGTTTTTTCTCCAGTAAATGGATTAACTACCATATCGATGAAATCTTTATCACTGAAAAAAGAAGCATCTTTGTACTCATCTTTAACTTTATTAAATTTATCTATGAATTCTTCTTTAGATATGTCGTCTTGAACTTTTTCCCAACCTTCTTTAACGTATTGGAAATCTTCTTCACTTATATCTTCAGCCAAATTCATTCCATTGAAAAATTCTTTATCCATACCAAACCCTCGTTTTTTTTAAATTATAAATTCAGTAAAAATAATCTAATAAAATAAAATAATCTTCTTAATTTGGACAATTTCATTATCGGACTAATTTGAATTAAGTTTGATCATTGATTTTATTACAATTTTTTCAAGTTAAATTATAATTTAATTTTTGCTATATATAATAATTAAGACAGAGCATTTGAAAACTAATAGTGCCATTTCAAGTGAAAAAAATATATTAGTTTTCATCCGCCTTTTTAAAAATGTAACCATATAAGATATTTAAATAATGAAATAAGAATAAAATATTAAATAAAAATATTAATGAATAAAAATAAAGGCCCATAATTCTAATGGGTTGTTTAAATAGCTATTTAAAATCTTTATTTTTTATCATCAAATTTTTCATCAAATTTAATTTTTAAACCATTGAATTCATTATAATTAT
>NZ_JAZNIB010000364.1:0-1757 GCF_045577275.1 Methanobrevibacter sp. | reverse complement strand
TTTTATTATTTTTTTCTTTATTATTTTTATTTTTCAGTATTTCTTAAGATTCTTCTCTTTTTAGAAAAGTTTTTTGAGATGGATCTTAAGGAGTTGTTTCTTTTTTTAGAAAATGTTTTTTTAGATTATTTCTTAATTTTTTCTTTTTTTAAAATAGCTCTTAAATTATCATATGATTTTTAAGAAATAAAATAAGTAAATTAATAAAATAAGTAAATTAATAAATAAAATGATTTTGTAATGGTGTTGTGGGTAATTCTATTTTTCTTTTGCAATTCTTAAAGATTTGTCTGCAACTTTCTTTAATTGATTTTACATTTGATTTATTTGTTCTTCACTTAATCCATCAAATAGGACTGAATCAAATTCTTTAAAAATTTCAATACATTTTTCAAAGGTTTTTTCTCCCTTTTCAGTTAAATGTAAATTACGACGAGCATTATTGGCTTCATCAATGGTCTTATAAACCAATTCTTTTGATTCCAATTTTTTAAATGTTTTTGTAATGTTTGCTTCAGAAACAAGTAGGTCATGTGCAATTTCCCTTTGGCTGATTCCATCTTGATAATAGATTTTTGATAAAAACATGGATTCGGCAGGATTAATTTCCAGACCTTTGCTATGTCCCTTAAAGAACTCTTCGAATCCTTTTTTTATTTTATACCACGAATTAAGATAACTCTTTTCATCATTAAATACAGAATCTTTTCTCATGTTTTGCCCTCACTTTACTGTGTTAATTAATATACTTCTTAATATATATAAATCTATTGATAAATTTGAATAAATATATAACTTAATTGAAATTCCTTACATTAATGTACATATTTATTCATTTTTTATATTTGTTCATTTTAAATAATTTTTTTATTATATATTTTTATTCATTTATTTATTGTTTTTTCTTAACTTTTCACATATTGTTTCATTAAATTTGATAGATTTTTTAATTTTTTTCATTTTTTTATTATTTTATTTAATTTAAAAGTTTCGGGATTTGCTTGAATGATTTTATTCTATTTGTTCTCAATTGTGGTTATTTGTACAAGGTCTTAACGATAACTTATATATTAATATCTAATAAAAATATAATCATATATTGAATTATAATTATTTTTTTATTATCTGTGAGGAATTTTATGGAAAGAGATCAGATTATTGTACGAACCAGCATTATTGGAATATTGGTAAATTTAATTCTTGTTGCATTCAAAGCCACCATTGGGATAATGGTAAACAGTATTGCAATCACTTTGGATGCAGTTAATAATTTAACAGACGCATTATCTTCCATCATTACAATTATTGGGACTAAATTGGCAGGTAAGGCTCCTGATAAGGCACATCCCTATGGTTATGGTAGGATAGAATATTTTTCATCAATTATCATAGCAGTCATTGTTCTGCTTGCAGGTATAACTGCTTTACAGGAATCTGTTCCAAAAATTTTCAATCCGGTTTTGGCAGACTATGACTTTATTTCAATTTTCATAATTGCTGTTGCAGTAGTTGTAAAATTCGTTTTAGGAAGATATGTGAAGGCTAAAGGTAAGGAAATAAACTCCCAGTCATTAGTTGCATCTGGTAGCGATGCATTGTTTGATGCTATTTTGTCATTGTCTACTGTAGTTGCAGCTATTATCAGCTTGATTTGGAATATTAGTTTAGAAGGTATTTTAGGAACCATTATTGCATTTGTGATTATAAAGGCAGCTATTGAAATGTTGTCTGAAACATTAAGCAGTATGATCGGTACC
>NZ_JAZNIB010000363.1:0-4414 GCF_045577275.1 Methanobrevibacter sp. | reverse complement strand
TATAAAAAATTATAAAAAAAGTAAAAGAATTGGTAAAAAGATTAGAAAGATAATTAAAACAATGGGTAAAAAAATGTAAAAAAATATAAAAAAATAATAAACACATTATTATATCAAAAAAGAAAAAAATGAAAAGAGGAATTAGAAATAGAATTCAGGTTCTTTTCTTTCTGCATTTGCACTTTCGAATTTTGGTTTTGTAGCTTCGAATGCATCTCCAGTAAATCCTCTCGCATCTTCAGGACAAATGTTTATGCAAGAAGTGCATCTTGAACATAGGTCAATATCGACATCTGCAGGATCATCATCTGGAATAGCTCCTTCAGGACAGACAGAAACACATTCAAGACAGAATACGCATTTGCTTTCATCACAGCTTACAATAAATGGGAGTTGTTTCAAATCAACATATGGTTTGTTTCCTGGAATTTCTGATTCTAATGAACCACCATTTTCTATTTTTTCAACTACTTTTTTAGAAAATTCGTTGATCTTTTCAATATCTGATTCATCAGGTCTTCCTACAGCAACACCATCAAAGATAGAGTGATGGCTGATGGTTGTTGCAGCTGCTATAACATCAAAATTGTTTTCTTTGAGTATGTCTACAAGTTCAAGCAATGCATCCTTAATCTGTGCATTTCCATAATTCGCAACAGCTATTGCCTTTGTATTGTTTCCTTTTAATTTAGACAACCTTTTTGCAGCAGTATCAGGAAGCCTTCCTGCAAAAACAGGCATTCCTACAACAACAACGTCATCTGATGAAAATTCCTTTTCTCCATCAAAATATAATAAATCACAAATTTCATTTTCCTCTTTAATATTATCAGCAATTAAGCCAACGACTTTCTTTGTAGTTTCAGATGGACTGAAAAACACTTTTACAACTTTATTCATATCCTCACCTTTTTAAAATCCAATTAGAAAAATATAATTAAAAAATAAAATTAATTACCTCTTATTAACCATATAAAATTATTTTACAGCTGATTTCCTTCTTGAGAAGTAGAATGCAAATATCAAAACAAATGCCATGACCAATATGTCAATCATAAATTCAAATTGGGTAGCATGTATAAATAGCTCATAAATACCAATTAGCCAAATTCCAAATAAGAATACTGGTGCTATGTATCTGATAATAGCTTTCCAAATAGTCCCTACCTTAACGGTTGAATGCTCATTCAAAACAGGTATTATATTGTCAAGACCATAAATCCAACCGAATATGATAGCTTGAATTGGAATCAATAGCAAAACTCCAAACTTATTAACGAATGTATCCACAATTTCAATCAAGTAGCTGCTGATTCCTGTTGTCAATGTCAAAGACAATAAACAGCCAACTATGCATAAGACAGTTGTGGTCTTTCTCCTTGACCAGCCTAACTTGTCTGTAGTGGAACTTAACATCGGTTCAAATAATCCGAGTGCAGAGGTTATTCCTGCAAACAGAATGGATAAGAAGAGCAATGGAGCTAATATATGGCCCATTAAACCCATGACATTGAAAATCCTTGGGAAAACAATGAATATTAATCCGGTTCCTTCAGTAATAAGCTGTATCATTGGTGTTCCGCTTGTAAATGACATATATCCTAAAATTGCATATACTCCAAATGCAGTACATACCTCAAAGGCAGAATTTGACAATACTACAAAAATAACATTGTCTACCAATTTTGAGTTTTCAGGAAGATAGCTTGCATATGTAAGGGCGAGAGTTTCACCTACACTTAAGGAAAATATGATCTGACCGAATGCCGCCAACCATATATTCACATCCCAAAGCATTTCCCATTTCGGATAAATCAAGGTATCTATTCCAATTTTTGCACCAGGTAATGTGAATGCATAAACTATGATAATTCCCATTATAATGAACAGCAAAGGAATTAGAATCTTTGAAGCTTTCCCAATACCCTTATCAATATCCCTGTTTGATATGAACCATAAGATAAACCAGCATATCAATACCCCTATTGATGTAGGGATAAGAAAACTGCTTGCATCCGCTAAATTGGAACTTCCACCAACAGTATTAACAAAATAGTTTGCTGCATCAGCTCCCCAATCAAATGTAAGACTGCTGAACAGGTATACCAAGTCCCAACTCAGGATAACCATATAATAAACTGTTACTATAAAAGTAAATAGAACGAGAACCCATGCAATAATCTCAAATTTAGGATTTATCTTCTTCATGATTTCCGTAAAGGATGTTTTGAAGGAAAATCCCAAACCGTATTCCATAATTAAAAATGGAATTCCTAAAATCAGAATGGCAACGATATAAGGAATAAAGAATGATCCCCCACCATTAGTGTAGACAACATAACTGAATCTCCATATATTTCCTACACCAACGGCAACTCCAATCATTGCAAATAAAAATGAAATTCTTGAATCCCATTGAGTTCTCTCAGACATAACTTATAATTTATCGATAAAGATATAAAAATATTACATACTTAAATTTTAAGTTTTTTAAAAAATTTTGAAAAATTATTTTTATAAATTACTTTAGAAAAAATCTGAATTTTTAAAAATAAAAAAATGATAACAAATGAAAAAAATATGGGAAATAAAAAATTGAAAAATAAAAATTTGAAAACTATGAAAAAATAGAAAAAATTAAGAAAAATAGTGATGAAAAAATTAGAAAAAAATAAAGATGTTATTCTCTGAAGTTTTCGTTAATGTATTCATCAAGTTCGAGGTAAGACTCATCGATTACTTCATTGATTGTTTCATCTGATAAGTCGGATAACTCATCTGTATCAATATCAACATCAGCATCTATATCAAGTTGTTCAGTTTCATCATTGTAGTCAATATTGATGTTAATGTCCATAGCCAAAATTTCTTTTTGAGATTTCACTTGGGAAAAAATTTTCTTCTCAACTACACTTGCAAAGAAATCTGAAATATTGTCAAGATCTTCTGAAGATAATTTTTTAAGTTTTGATACCATACTTACACCTAAAAAAATTATGCATAAATAATTTTATAATATACGAATAAAATTTTCTTAAATAAAAAAAAGAAAAAATAGATAAGAAATCTATTTATCCTTGTAATCCACCCATAGCTTGTTGGATGGTTGCTTGCATTTCTTCAAGTTTTTTCATAACTCTTTCTTCTTGGCGAGTCATGGTTTGTTGTCTTAATTTAAGAGTTTCAACTTTGTCTTCAAGCTCTTCTAAAGTTTCATTACGTTCAACTTTAATGAGTAAGTTTCCAGCGGATTTGAATACTTCAGCTCCTTCTGGAGTTTTTTTGAGTTCTTCAAGAGCAGTTTCGGTTTCTCTTAATTGAATGTCAACATTTTGTTTTTGAATAGTAACAGTTTGAGCTTGTTGTTGTAATTGTTGGAATTGGTTTAATTGATGTTGTATATTTTGTGGAATTTCCATATTTTCACCTTAAATCTTTTTTTATAATAATATTAGTTTAACTTTTAATTATTAAATATAATTAGCTAATAAATCATTATACTATAATATATTATTAGTTAAATATTTAAAACTATTGATTGAATGAATAATGATAATGAGTTGAAATTAATTTTCAGTCAATTCATTTATCTCGACAGATAATTTAATCCATTTGATGGCTGAATTGATGGATGCTCTAAAAGATGTTGCATCCTCTGCATCTATTGTGATTATGATAGAGTTCTTATCCAATTTTAAATCCATGGAAGATCTATAGTCAGGAGAAGTTTCAAATTCAAGCAAAATGGAATCATAAACTATCTTAGCCTGTTTTTCTGTATCAAAATCAATTACGATATCACTGTTGATTGATTTCAATATATCGCTTTCACTAATATGAATCTCTCCTAAAAAATCTAGTTTATTAAATTTAATTTTCTACAATCTTTTTAACATTGATTTGTAAATCTATCTGTTCCCCTTTCTTATTTACAAAATAGATTATTGCAAAATTCTTGTCATCATCATAATCTGCATAGGATATTCTGATGTAATTGGAATCTTGTGGTTCAGTTGTGATTTCAATACCTAAAACCTCTGCCAAAACATCCAATTCCCTTACAGTTGACCTGATCTTTAATTCGTCAGGTTTGATATGAAGACGTTCATTTGTAGTATTGACAGAAACAAGCAATGCCAACTTTTCATTTGCTTCAAGGTCATAGAAAGTTAATTTACTTGGATTTCCTTTAATCTGATAAACTAAAACAAGGCTATCATGACCTAATTGCTTAGCTTTGATAAGCAAATCCCTTAAACTACTTTTTCCCCTGTTTGTATAATCAAAACCAAAAGCATGTGAAAAGTTTTTACAGAATGTTCTTGTTTTCTGAGATGGTTTTCTTGATGTAGAAATTAGCATAATAATCCCCTTTTTTATTTTCAATTAAAATAAGAATGGAAAATACGTAAAA
>NZ_JAZNIB010000362.1:0-7566 GCF_045577275.1 Methanobrevibacter sp. | reverse complement strand
TTTTTTATCAAAAAAATACTTTCTAGTATTATTTTTTTTAAAAATTATTACTTTTTGCCATTTTTTTCATGTTTAAGTAATAAAATAATCTTTAAATAAGTATTACTACTATATTATAAATGATAATTAATATTAATGTGCGGATAATGCCCAATATACTAATTAGGTTAATTTACTTCCTTATTGGTTATTTATTTATCATTTGGGTTTTATAGACTTAAAGCACATTCTCTTCTATTAATTATTTTCATTTTATAATTGAAGGAAAATTTTTTCTCTTTATGAGGGGTAAACTATGAAAAATAAATATAAATTTATTTTAGTAGGTTTAATTCTCCTATCTCTTATAGTCTCAATTGGAGCTGCTTCTGCAGACGATTTAGACACTATTGAAGAGGGAGACGTTTCAGGGGGAGTTGATATTGCTTACTCCAATCCTGGAAGTGAATCTGGGGAATTGAACTATGATATCCCTGAAGATGTAAAGGATGTCCAATATGCCGGTCTGTTTGTAGACTGCTATACTGCCGGGTCTTCAAACCTGGTTTACGGATCTGAGGCAAATGTGACAGTTACATCCAATGGGGAAAGTGAACAAATTGCAAATGAGAGACTTGTCTCTACTCAAGGTAGTGCAGATGGTACTGTATATCATATAAATGACCACACTACCAAATGCTATGCAGATTATTATATGACTTATAATCTCACAGACAGGCTTCAAAATGCAAATGGTAAAGTGACAATTAACGTATCTACTGGTTCAATTGATGGCTATGAATTCTACAATAAGATCAAATTGATTGGATTGGTATTTGCATATAACGATGGCGACACTGATAAGGTCAGCTATTGGGTCAATTCCGGGTCATCCTGGATTAAAGGTGATTCAGGTGAAACCAGCAAAGCTACCTTTAAAGTGGGAACCATTGAAGATAAGGTTTTAAATGCAACACTCGATAACTTTGCATTGTCAAGTGTGGATGGAATCTATACTTTTAATAGCGAGGACTTAATAGAATCCGAAAGCTATGACGAAGGAGTTTATTATTTCAAATATCACAAATTCAATGTATTGAATGATATTGTTAACGGCACCAATACATTGGTCTACACTCCTGGAGCAGGAGCATTTTCATTCAGAAATGTACTGTCCGTCTTAACTGTAAATAGGGAGTATACTCCATCAGCTAAAGCAAGCATATCTTCCGAATATTCCGGTGCATGCTTTGCAGGTACTAACAATGTCATAAAACTTAATTTGACCAATAACGGTACAGAAAAGACCCTTTATACCATAGACTTCTATGTTGATGGTGTAAAGACAAGCAGTTCCCAAATGGAATTGGATGCTGGTGCAGACTCTGTTGCTTATTTGGTAGATGATCTTATCAGACCTGTAACCGCTGACACTGTAAATGGCGTAAGTACAACCAAAGTCAATTATACTGTACAAATCTTGGATGCTAATGGCAATGTTTTAGATGAGAAAACCCTTACACCAACCCTATGGTATAATGGTTATTTAGGTAAGGATTTTGCTTATCCTGCAGAGACTATTGTCTCATTCAAAAACATCACCATTAACGGGGATATTATAATAGACACCCAATCAACATCCACTTATCTTGCTTCTGCTTCCACTGAACGTACTGATGTTTGGACACTTAATGTTCCAGAAGGCGCAGAGTTTGTAAATGGATTTATCTATGTTGCTTATAATTGGGATAAAACACAAGGAACCATTCCTGCTTTGACCACTACATTCAACAATGTGGCAATAACTCCTGTTGCTTCTTACAGAGACCAATCCAATTTAGGCAGTTCAGGTAAGTATGGTTACGGACTTATTGTTTACGATGTAACAGGCTTATTGCAAAGAGGTGAAAACACCTTTGTATTGACTAAAGATGAGTTCAATAAGACTGCTATTTATCCAAGCACTCTTGTAGCATTATACAATGTAAGTGAATCAGATACCATTAAAACCGTTTACATGTACAATGGTGCTGACTTATTGATGGGAAGCAGTTATAATTTCTTAGGAAGAGCTGTTGAAAGTAACTCTGCTTTAGATATCAATACAAGAGAAGACATTACAGATGCAAAACTTTATGTATTTGCTGCTAGTGCTCAAAGAGGCGAAGGAAATATTATAGTCAACGGAGAAGCATTTGATGATGTATGGTCTGGCACTTCCAACTCTACTGATTTATATGTCATAGATTTAGGAAGCTATCCTAAAGATTCTAATGCAGTATCCTTTGTTGCTACCGGTTCTACCATCCTTGCACTTGAGCAATTCATTGTAGTTGAATCAGTTTTATACAATGACATTTATGTAAGCCCTGATGGAACAGGTACTGGTGCAAGTGCAGATGATCCAACAACCATTAATAAAGCACTCAATAGGACTGCTTTGCTTCCATATACCAAAATCCATGTCCTCGATGGTACCTACGACATTACCTCAGTTTTAAATGTTTACACAAACAACACTTATATCTTTGCAGAAAATCCAGGAAATGCAATATTCAATGGAAATGATAATGTAAGACTCATGAGAATATATGCTACCAATGTAACAGTGGATGGCTTAACCTTCACTCATGGAACCAGTTCTGGAGCAGGTATTTATGTAGATGGTGATTCCAAAGAATCACATATAGTAAACTGTATTTTCAAAGATATGAGCCATTCAGGTGCTGGAGGAGCAATCTATGTTGCAGGTCCAAATGTATTTATTGAAAAATGTCAGTTCATGAATCTAACAAGTACTGCATCAACTGGTGGAGGTGCAATCTACTTTAACGCTGTCAATGCAACAGTATCCGACTGTGATTTCAAAAACTGTAATGTAAATCGTGATGGTGGTGCAATCCGTTGTGTTAAAGAGAATGTATTAGTCTCAAATTCAAACTTCACTAACTGTACTGCATCTGCAGGAGGAGCTATTGCATGGAATGCTAATAATGGAAGTGTAATTAACTGTATATTTATGGATAATGCAGCTAACTCTTCATACACAACCTATTCAAATGGTAACCACACAGGTGGTGCTATTTTCTGGGCTGGAACCTATGGTGTAATCGACAATTGTACATTCATCAACAACAAAGCGCCTCTTACAACAAACACTTTAGGTGGAGGAGCTATTCTCTTAGGAAATGATGGTCGTTCTACTAATTGCAGCATAATGAACAGCGTTTTCATAGGCAACTCAGCTAGAAATGGTGGTGCTATCTATTGGGCTAGTTCCACTGACGGCAGAGTATTAAATTGTACATTTGAAAACAATATTGCTAATAATGGTAGCGGTGGTGCTATCTACTGGCGTGGAGATAAATCTCATATAGTTGAGTCTAACTTCACTAACAATCATGCTAAGGAAAATGGTGGAGCAATTTTCATCACATCTGTTGTAAACAATTACCTTGACATTGCAGAATCTAACTTTAAAAACAACACTGCAGATGGCTTCAATTACACTATTCACACTAGCGGTCATTTGTTCTTGGACACCAATAAAATTTTAGATGCAAATGGCAGTGATAGCCTTTATGCAATTTACAACAACGGTTCAATTATAAGCCCTGTCATTGTTTATGCTGTTGTCAATGAAACAGATCCATTAGAATCCAATGTCGCATATTATCTTGTAAATGAGACTGCTGACATTATAGTTTACATTGTAGATGATAATTTGAATACAATAAATGGTCCTGGACTCACTTTGACCATTGGAGATGAAACCATAACTGAATTCGAAATGGATGACTATGCTTATAAAGCCAGCTATAAATTAACTGAATGGGGTACATATAATGTAAATGCAGATTATGCTCGTGCTGAAGATCCATACATTTACTCCGGTACCATTGTAGCTGGAGAAGGTCTCCACTCAGCAGATGTTGAGTTAGTTTCCGAATATAACGGTGTATGTTATGCAGGTACAGAAAATGTAATTGAAGTTCATATAACCAACAATGGTGCTTTTGCTACCAACTATGTCGTTGATTTCTATGTTGATGGTGTAAAGGTAGACAGCACTGAAATTAGCTTACCAGTTGGTTTCAGCAATTTAATTCTTGTAACTGATGAAACCATCAGACCAATCACTGAAGCTACTGTAAACGGTGCAGAGAACGATGTTGCAAATTACACTGTAATTGTAAGTGATAAGGACACTGGAGATGTTTTAACTGAAGAGACCATTTTGCCTGCAGTATTGTATAATGGTAATTTAGGTAAGGATTTCGCTTATCCTTCAGGAAACATTAGTTACTTTAATAATATTACTGTAAATGGTGGCATTATCATTGACTCCAAAGATACTTACAGTGCTGGTTCAACCCCAGGTAGAACTGACATTTGGGTACTTGACTTGGATGATGACGCTACACTTGTCAATGGATTCATTTATGTAGCTTATAACTGGGATAAAACCAATGGAACCATTCCTGAATGGAACTGTTCATTCAATGGTGCTAATATCACACCTGTAGCTTCATACAGAGATCAATCAAACCTTGGCCAATATGGTAAATATGGTTATGGTCTTGTGGTTTTCGATGTGTCTAATTTAATCCAAAAAGGTGAAAACACATTCTCTTTAGGTAAAATCAGAGATTTAACTGCTGTTTACCCAAGCACTCTTGTAGCTTTATACAATGTAACCCAATCCGATGTTATCAAAACTCTTTACATGTATAATGGTGCAGACTTATTGGCTAACACTAATAACACAGCTGGAAGAACAGTTGCAGCCAACAGCATTTTAGGCACTGATTTTGCTGGCATCATTGGCGCTAACTTATATGTATTCGCTGCTGGTGCACAAGCAAATGAAGGTAACTTGATTGTTAACGGTGAAACATATGAAAACATTTGGAATGGTACAAGTCAAACCATAAACGAATATGTTGTTGATTTAGGTACTGCTTTAAGCCCATCCACTAGTGTTTCATTTGTCGCTACCGGTTCCACTATATTGGCATTGCAACAATTTGTACTTGTAGAACGTGCTGTTCCTTCTGTAACCTCTAAATTAGGTTCTGAATATAATGGTGTTTGTTTCGCTGGTACTGATAATGTTTTACAACTTAATTTAACTAATGATGGTCAAGCTAATACTGTTTACACAATTAATTTCTATATTGATGGCGAATTGGCTGACACAATTGAGGTTGAATTGGATTCCGGCGCTAAAACCAGTGTGTTCTTGGTTGATGATCTTATCAGACCTGTAACCGCAAATACTGTAAATGGTGCAGATAACGATAAAGTCAATTACACTGTTGTCATCAGCGATAAAGTTTCAGGCAATGTTTTAGATGAGAAAACTCTCACTCCTAGCGTTTTATATAACGGTAATTTAGGTAAGGATTTAGCTTATCCTCCTGAAAACATCAGTTCATTCAACAATATCACTGTAAATGGTGGCATTGTCATTGATACTAAGGATGATAGCACTTATCTTGGTGCTACTGCTACTGGCAGAACTGATGTCTGGACTCTTGATGTTCCTGAAGACGCTAAATTTGTGAATGGATTTGTTTATGTTGCTTATAATTGGGATAAAACTCAAGGAACTCTTCCTGTTTGGACTACAACCTTTAATGGTGTAGCTATTACTCCTGTTGCAACTTATAGGGATCAATCCAATATGGGTACCTATGGTAAATATGGTTACGGTCTTGTGGTTTATGATGTATCTAGCTTGTTGAAAACTGGTGAAAATACATTTGTTCTTGAAAAAGAATTTAATAAGACCGCTGTTTATCCAAGTACCTTTGTAGCTATGTACAATGTAACTGAATCTGATACTCTCAAGACAATTTACATGTACAACGGTGCTGATTTATTGTCCAATGCAAATAACTTCTTAGGAAGAACTGTAGTAAGTAACAGTGTTTTAGGAATTGTTCCTATTGAAAATGCAATAAGTTCTAGTTTAACTGTATTTGCTGCTAGTGCTCAAAGTGGTGAAGGTGACTTGATTGTAAATGGTGTCACTTATGAAAACATTTGGTCAGGCAGCTCTAACTCTGTAAACGAATATGTTGTTGATTTAGGTACTGCTCCAAGTGAATTCAATGGTGTTTCATTTGTTGCTACCGGTTCCACTATATTGGCATTGCAACAATTTGTAATTGTTGAATCCGTTGCACCTTACTCCTCTTCAGATTTACAAAAACTTATAGATGAAGCTGAAGAAGGCGCTACCCTTGATTTAGGTGATAAGGTCTTTGAGAATGTTTCAAATGTAGTCATTAATAAGGACATTGCAATTACTGGAGGTACAATCATTGGCAGTGAATCTGCTGAGCCAATCTTTGTGATCACCCCTAAATCTGAAGGAGGTCCAAATGAATTTAACCTTACAGATTCAACCATTATTGTAAACAACGGTAATGTTATTGTTAAGGCCACTGCCGATAATGACACTATCCCTACTTCCATCGATACAGCTAACATCAATATTAAAAACAATAATATTGAATTGGCTAATGATGAAGTTGTTCCGGAATCTGTAACCGTATTGGAACTTGACAGTGAAAGACCTATTTTGGCTCCTACTGGTGAAATTGCTGTAACCGGCAACACTTTAGCTGCTGGTGTTGAACCGTTCAACTTTGAAGTAACTTCCGTCAACTCTGATGATGGTACTGTTATTCCTGCTGGTCCAATCACCACAGAAAGAACAGAAACTCAAATTATTTACGAAAACATGACAACCACTGCTGTTGACGTTGACACTGACGGAAGAATCGGCAAATACTTCTACATTACCTTACAAGACAAAGACGGCAACTTATTGAAGAATAAGCATGTCCAAATCGGATTCAACGGTAATGTATATGACAGAGACACTGACGAAAACGGTCAGGCAAGACTCCAAATCAACCTTAAGAACGCAGGAACTTATACATTCGCAGTAAGTTACCTAGGTGATGACGAGTACAACGGATCATTCATCGTTGCTAAGATTGTTGTCAGCAAACAAAAAGGAAGCTTAACAGTTCCAGCTAAAACCTACAAAGCAAGTGCAACAAGCAAAACCTTAACCGCTACCTTCAAATCAGCTAGCGGAAAAGTAGTAAGCGGCAAGAAAATCACATTTACTGTAAACGGTAAATCTTACAGCGCTACCACCAACGATAAAGGTGTTGCAACTGTTAAAGTAAGTTTAAACAAAAAAGGAACATACAGCTTCACTGCTAAGTTTGCTGGTAACACAATGTATGCAGCAATGAACAAAACTGCAAAATTAACAATAAATTAAATAGAATAAATTTTAGAAAAATTAAGGATAGTCGAAAGACTATTCTTAATGATCTTTTTTTTTTTAAAGCTGTTTAAAATCAGAATTTTTTTTAGATTGCATTGCTTTTTTTAAATTAGAATTTTTGATTTGATATTTTTTAGAATTAGTTTTTTAATAAATTATTACTTTTTATTAAAATTTAATAAAAAAAGTATTACTATTCATTCGTTGGTTTAGAACATCATTATTATTACTTTTTTATTTATTTAAACAATTCAGTAATACTATTTTTCAAAATT
>NZ_JAZNIB010000361.1:0-2070 GCF_045577275.1 Methanobrevibacter sp. | reverse complement strand
ATCTTTTTAGTGGAAAGCAACATACGTCCACTGATGGTGTTTGCTTTAGCTGTTCTGGTTATTACTTTTCCTTTTTTATTCTTATAATAAACTGTCATCTTTCTTAAAACATAAGTATGAGGTCTGAAGTCATCCCCCTTTTTCTTATCGTGATAAAAGATAGCAGCATATACTCCTTTAGCATTTTGTGCATCTTTTGGCTGATAGAAAGTCAAGATTCTATCCTTACTGCCAATATCTTTATGCTTGCCCATTTTAATAGTGGTTGTAGCAGCACAAGCCTGTCCCATTGTAAATCCTACAACTGCAACAAGCAAGACAAGCAAGACAAGAATTTTTCTCATATTCATTTTCTCTCTCCTTAATCTTAGTTAATATAATATTTATCTTATTAGTTTATAAGAGTTTTTAAAAATATTTTTCAATTAAGATAATAAAAATAAGTTAAAATAAAAAAAATAAAAAAATGAATATTTTAAAAAATAATAAAAAAAGCAGTAAAATTTTATTTGATGAACGTTAGAACAATTAAAATGATTGAAAATCAAAAACTAAAGCCTTCAATCGTCATCATCATCTTTATCGTCTTTGTCGTCCTTATCATTTTTATCGTCCTTATCGTTGTCATCATTGTCATTATCATCATTATCTACAGAATCACTTGAATCATCGGAATCTCCAGATGCATCATTAGCAGAATCATCACCAGATCCACCTATGCATCCGCTGACAGCAACGACAGCTAAAAGAACGATTGCTAATAATAGAAAAGCAAATATATTTTGTTTTTTCATTAATAACAACTCCTTTAAAACATAGTTTGTTAATTTTAATATTTATATTTTGATACTTTAAACTGAGAAATAGTGAAAAAATTGAATAAAAACCAAAAAATTACAATAACAACTATATTTTTTAAAAATAAACAAAACAAGAATATAATTAAAATAATAAAAAAATAAAAAAAAGAGTTTAAAGATAAAAACAGTTACATATATAATGATGCAGGAACTGCATTTACCTCTTCTTCTGAACCGTTCAACTCTTCTAAGGATTTATGGAAAGTGCCGAATCCAACAATTTTTTCTTTATTTATGGAAATGGAGAAAACAGGCCCTTTTTCCAAATCTACAACCATAAAATCAATAAAATCATCACTTTCTCCAATAATCTTACAAGGCTCAAGCATTTGCCCTTCTTCAAGCATGACCCTAACCATCTCTTCTGCAGGAATCTTTTCCACACCTTCAATTTCTAACTTGTAACTACTGACTTTTCCTTCAATTTCTGCTACTTTTTCACTAAAATTCATAAGAATTACCTCCAATTATTAAGTAAATATAATAAAATTATTGATACAAAGCCTTTGACATTCCAATATTGTTCGCAGCTGATTTTTCATCTTCAAATGACTTATGGAAAATGGATAATCCGCAAATGTGTTCCTTTTTTATACAGAGAGAAAAGGTAGGTCCTTCCCTTTGATAAAACATGAAATCCAAAGATTCTTCACTTTCATCAATGATTTTGCCAGGGCCCAAATATCCATGATCATTTAGCATGAGCATAACCATATTTTCCAATTCACATTTCTCTTCATTTTTATCTATCGCATGATATTTGCCTATATCGCCTTGCATTTCTTTTATTTTTTCACTTATATTCATTGGTTTTACCTCCAAATTATTTTTTTAATTCTTCTTGCTAAGTACATTAATGTGATAATACACTGTCAATCAAAATAGTTTTCTAGGATAATACTTTAAGAGCTGCTAATAACTATACATATCCTAAAATAAATTAGATTATTATTTTAGAATTTCCCATTTCCGATCATGGTTTTAAAAATAGAACCGTTTTGTCCAATAGGACAAAAGGATAATCTAAGAGGACTTCCAGATTTTAAGTCAAATTTATTTTTAACAGCTTTAATCATATCACCCATAATAATCACAATTTCACTTCAAAAATTATAAGGGCATAGTCACATATAAAGATTTTGGATTTTGATGAATTTTAAAAAAAAAAGATTAAATAAAATTAAAGATAATAAAAAAAGTTTACCTAAAG
>NZ_JAZNIB010000360.1:0-5037 GCF_045577275.1 Methanobrevibacter sp. | reverse complement strand
TTATTGATTCGGCTTCATAATTATCTAAATTTGATTTGGATAGTTTAAATGAGTTATTTTCAAATTTTAATATATTCAAAAATTAATATTTTTTCAGAAAAATATCATAAGATTTATAAAAAACCTTGAACAAAATAGGATTATAAAACATATTGGGGATGATACTATTTTTATTAAAGATGAAAAATTCAGAAACCTATTTGCTAATTTTATTGTAATAAAAGATGAGGAATTTGCTCAAAGACAAGCTAAGCTATTTCATATGGATTCCATTTGGGGTGATGATGAAGACCCTGATGGAGATGAGCTATTTGACAGGATTGAAAATTTCAAGCTTGAAGAGGAAGTCAATTCCCTGCTTGTTTTGCCTTATGTAGACCATCAGGCAGGATTTTCATTTCAGACAGTTGCAGCTTGCCTATTGAATGATGACAATCTTCTAGTTTATGAAAGGGCAGATGAATTTCAATCAATGTCCAATATCAGATGGGATGCAACCACAGACTTTGAATTTGAATATCTTGATAATCTGAATGTAAAAGCCGATTTTGATATTGAAGAGTACAAATCCCATGCAAGGGATGTCTTTAAGCATTATAATGATGATAAGAAGATTCTGGTCTTAAGGATGCTTCCTATGCTTGATGAATTTAGGAATGAACAGCATCCTGATGACATTTTAGTATTCTTCTTTAAGGAAGGGCTCGCTCCAGAAGGAATGTGGGAGAGATATGATGATTTCAATGAGGATCATGAGATCTTTGGAAGATTGTTGAATCAGCCTAATCAGGACTTTGGAGTCAATATGGGAGATACTGTCAAATTCTCCTTTGCCAAAAATCAGGATGGGGCATTGATTTGCGTATGTGATTTAGATGAATAATTTAATTTTTAAAAGAGGAAAAAAATATGGGATTTACAAAAAATCAAAGAGAGGTAATAGAATACGGTAAAGGTTCTTTATTGGTTGAAGCAGGACCAGGTTCCGGCAAGACTACTGTAATTGTTGAGAGAATCAAGCATTTGATCAATGAGGGGGTTGACCCGTCATCATTTTTAGTTATCACATTTACAAACAAGGCGGCAGATAACTTAAAGTATAAATTGCGAAAGGAGCTTTCCGATGGGGAGGAAGATTCCAAGGACATAGTCTTGAAAATGCATATCTCCACCATTCATTCCTTTTGCCTTGAATATCTTAAGCTGAAAGGCATTGAAAAAACATTGGTTGATGATGACGCTTCAGAAAAGAAGACATTGCTCATCCAAAAATTCAGGAAAAGGCTTGGATTTAAGGGACCTTCCACAGTATTGGACTATCAGATTTCCTCTGTCTTGAACAAATTCGCCGAATATACCTCATTTAATGTTGACAGTGAGGAATTATATGAAAAAATATCTGGGTTAAGACCTGTCACTCAGGAATACATAGATTTTGTAAATGCCATGGACCGTTTTCCCAAAAAGCTCATTGATGACCATGATAAGCCTCTTAAAAAGAAAAAGAAGAACAATCCTGATTCTTTTGAAGATACAATATTATACAGTTCCTCATGGTATAATGCAAGATTTCTAAAAATCATAGAGGCATATCCGGATTATCTGGAGTTATTGGATGAATATGATTATGTCGATTATGACACATTGCAGCGCAAGGCTCTTGAAGTGATGATGGGGGATACTGAAATTCCATATAAAACCATATTTATTGATGAGTTCCAGGATACAGATCCTTTGCAATTTAGGATCTTTAAGATATTACGGGAGCAATCTGACTATTTCACTGCAGTTGGGGATGTAGACCAGCACATTTATGCATTCAGAAGTTCCTTCAATGATTTCTTTGATGAGCTGATAAGATTGGAGCATCCTCATTCAATTCCTTTGAATGTCAATTTCCGTTCTACTGAAAACATAGTCCGACTAACTGAGGAATTCATAAGCCCTCAAAGAAAGGGCACTTCAGATAAGAATATGGTAAATGACCGTAGTGATTGCAACAATCCCAATTTTCTCATTGAAAATGAAAGCAGTGTTGAGGAAGCGACAAATATCTGCGAAATCATTGAATACCTGATGGAAAACGATTTAATCAATGATTTTTCTGATGTTGCTGTCCTGTACAGAACACATGGGTGTCCTACCATCTCCAATCTGGTTGAGATATTCAGCCAGAAAGGCATAGAATTTTCCATTAAGGGTCAGAGGAATCTATTCAAGAGGGATGAGGTCAATGCAATCAAGGCATTGATGTGGTATGTCTCCAGACACACTTATCTCGGATACATTCCAGCTAAAGATGAGTTGCTGGACTTGAATCTCAGTGCTTTTTGCAGCGACTACTTCAAAACAGCATTCTGCAGGTTTGACCAATCCACAATCGATTATTTGTCCGGATTGCAGGAGTCATTTAACAATGAGATTCTTCTGGCGGAAAATGAGATTAGGGCAAGAAACGGTGTTGGAAAAGTCAAGGCATCTCACAGGGTTAAGGACAATGAGAATCAGGAAACATTAGTTGAGATATTTGGTAAGGTTCAAATGCCTGTAGTTGACTTGAACATGATAGAAAACCTGAGGGATAGGGAATTCTTCAATAAATTGGAACTCATAAGGGAGGAAATCCGATCAGAAGAGCCTCCAACAATCCTGAAAGTATTCTACAAACTGATTTCATTATCTGATTTATATGATTATGAGCTTTCATACGAGGAGATTGCAAATATCGCTATCCTGACTCAGACAATATCCAATTATGAATCATTTATTTCAGACACTAATCTCAGAGGGGCATTATTCTTTTTAATGAATGTTATTGGAAGCTATGATTCATATCAAATGGAAGGAAGCGGCGTTCAGCTTATGACAGTCCATTCAGCTAAAGGGCTGGAGTTTCCTGTAACCATCATACCTGCCCTTGAAAAGGATATCTTCCCAATGATTAATTGGGACCCTGACCGCGAAAAGGATTATATTTTCCCGAATGACACATTTTACACTCCGAATGAATGCTTGAAATATAAGACAATCATAAAGGAAGATGAAAACGGAAAATGGGGCTATGAAACCCTTTCAATTGAAGAGGAAAACAATCTGAACCTTGAGGAAGAAGATAGGATTCTTTATGTTGCAATGACAAGGGCTAAGGATTTATTGATATTGTCAACAGTGAATGAAGTTCCTGATCAGATAAAGAGAATCCAGGATTTCACTGAAGACTTTAGTTTTGAAAAATTATCTGAAGTTGAAATTGCCAGCGCTTATGAGGAGCCTGATGAGGAAAATGAACTTGAGGACGAACTTGAAAGCCTTGAAGAGCCAGTCGTTCTCAATTACTCAAAATATACCAAATACATTTCATGTCCTTATAAATATGATTTGGATTACAATTTGGGATTTAGGCGTTTCGGTTCATCTAAAGCGGCAAATATAGGAAGCGCTTTCCATAACGTTATGGAAGAGCTTAATCTAAAGCTTATAGATGGTGAAGTGGTAGGTAAAGAGGGCTTGGCGGAAATTATTGATGAGCATTATAAGCCCATGAGAGGCATGGAAAAGGACCCTGGAGAGTATGATGAATTTAAGGATAATGTTGAGAACTATTATTATAATTATTCAGTAAACAGAGAGACTCTGGAATCTGAATTTGATTTTGAACTCTTTATAGACAATTATATTTTGAATGGGGCTATTGATTTGATATTCAGGGACTCTGATGGTGAAATTAAGATTCTGGATTATAAATATGCAGAGTTCAATGAGGATCATATCAGAGGATATATAAAACAATCCTATATTTATGCTTCAGCGCTTAAAAGAATTCCAGAATATAAGGATTATGAAGTCAAAAAAGCCATCATTCATTTTGTCAAGGATGATTATCTCTATGAGGTTGAAATTGATGAGGATAAAATGGCAACTGAATTTGAAAGAATCAAGAAAGTATCTCAGAACATAAGGGATGGAATCTATAGAAAAGAGCCTGAGAAAGCAGAAGAGTGTGCGAACTGCTCTTACAGGTATTTCTGTAAACCAAAGGAGTTTGCTCAGGAGTTATATAATAATTAAATGTTTTAATTAAAGATTATTAATTCTATAATGGGGGATTCTTATGAACAAATTACATTTATCAAAATCCAAGTATTGCCAGTGTGTGCAATGCATAAAAATGTTTTGGATGAGAACATATAAGAAGTATTGTGCAGCACCTAAAGACAAAACAGCAATATTTGAAAACGGCCATAAGGTTGGAGAGCTGGCAAAAGGTCTATTTGGCGATTATGAGGATGTCCCATTTGACATAACCCTAACCCCAATGATTGAAAGAACAAATGAGCTATTGGAAAATAAGCCAAACATTATCACAGAAGCATCATTCAGCTATGACAACAATTTCTGCAGTGTAGACATACTAAAGAATGATGAAGACGGTGTGGAAATCTATGAAGTTAAAAGCTCCACTTCAGTGCATGACATTTACTTGGATGACGCTTCATATCAATATTATGTTTTATCCAATCTTGGATATAATGTAAAGAAGGTTTGCATTGTATATATTAACAGGGAATATGTTAAAGGAAAACTTCCTGTTGAAGATGAACTGGATAAGTTTTTTAATATAGAAGACATTACGGATATTGCACTGGAAAAGCAGGATGAAATAAGAAACAATATTGATATGATAAATAGGTATATGGATGAGCATGGCGAATACAATGAACCTATTAAAGAACTAGGAATGCAGTGTTATGAGCCATATCCATGTGACTTCTGGGATTATTGTACAAGAGACTTGCCTAAGCCAAATGTTTTTGATGTAGCCGAAATGAGAAAGAATCAAAAATTCAAGAAATACTATGAGGGAAAAGTCTCATTTGAAGATTTGGTAAATGAAGACTTGAATCCTAAATATCTGCAGCAAATAGATTTTGAATTGAATGATAATGATCCTGAAATCAATAAGGAAGCTATAGAGAATTTGCTAAACTCCTTAAAATACCCATTGTATTTCATTGACTATGAATCATATAATGTGCC
>NZ_JAZNIB010000359.1:0-2823 GCF_045577275.1 Methanobrevibacter sp. | reverse complement strand
TATGAAAAAATAAGAAAAAATAGATAAAAATTTTAATAAAGAATACTCTAATACAGATGTTATTAAAATAATACTTTATTAAAAAACTTTAATATAATTGCACTTAAAATTAATTAAAATAACACCTAACCTAAAATTCTTGTTTTGTTTTCAAATGGTATAGATAAGTCAATCATATTTCCATTCATTATTGCAGTTACAGATACCAATACACTACCTGGAAGCACATTGCAAGGTGTGTGTTTTCTTACAAGATAAGTGTTTTTATTACCTAAAGCAGCGCCAATCATTGCGCTAGCAACTACGGCAATCTGTTCCAATTCATTGACGGAAACCACTACAACAGGATCATCTGTAGCACTTGTAGATACATATCCCACTCCAGGAATATCTTTTCTAGTGCCTATCTTATCACTTATTCCAGTTACTGCCTTCATACCAGTTGCTGCATCAATGGCAGAATTTGCAACTTCAGCCACAAATCCTTCCCCACCATAAGTGTCAAAGGCCATGACTATTGCATCTTGATAGAATCCTTCTTCAAGATTTGCTTCAGCATAGGAGATTCCCTCTCCACCTTCATCCGGATCTTGTGATATTCCATCCAAGTCACCGGTATGCTCTGCATTATCTCTTAATATTTCTACAATACCTGCATTGACTGTTTCTAAAAGTTCATCTTCAACAAAGGCGGTGATGACAACATCATCCCCTGTAATATTTGTTAAAGCCGCTTTTCTAGCTCCCAATTCCAAAAGTTTAGGAATATCCTCTTCAATATTTTTAACTAATGAATCGGAAACAGAAACATCATTGTTTGAAATATCTGCACCAATAGCTACTACTTTCATAATATCAATTATATCTTTTGATTTTATAGTTAATAATTTTAATTATTTTTTTAGATACATAGACTAATACAAGTCTTGAACTGTGAAAAAAATAAAAAAATACCTTAAAAAAAAGCTTTAAATCAATTAAGTATTTAATGAACTAAATAAAATATATTATATAAGATTAAAAAACATTTAACAAAATCCATTTAATTTTTATGATGAGGTAAGAGCGTGTACAGTGAAACAAAAATAGCTATTCCCATATTTCAAAAGAATAAGGAAGATATCTTAAGGGTAGCTAATGAATGTATTATAAAAGGTGCAGATATTCTCGAACTTAGAATTGATGGTATGGAAAACCCTAATCCTAAAATCGTAAAAGAGATTATAGAAGAAATCAATTTTCCAACAATAGCTACAAACAGGTCCATGAAAGAGGGAGGATCCTTTAGAGGTAGTGATGAAGATAGAATAGCAATTCTTAGAGAATGCTGTGATGTAGCGGATTATGTTGATGTGGAGCTTCAGACAGATAATAAACTCATTGAATCAATTACTGAAACTGGAGTGAAATCAATCATTTCTTATCATAACTTCAAGCAAACACCTGAGCTTGACATATTAATGGATATCGTTATTCAAGAAAAACAGCTTGGAGACATAGCAAAGATAGCTGTTATGCCAAACACTCTTGAGGATACCTTGACAATTCTTCCTATCTTATCCCACTTCGATAATGTTGTAGCTATTTCAATGGGCGAATTGGGAAGTTATACAAGAGTTATTGCAGCAAAATTCAATGCTCCTTTTACCTTTGCAGTGGTGAATGACAATACTGCACCAGGACAGATTGATATTGATACAATGAAATCATTGATGAATAGTGACTTGATCAATACAGATGATTTACAATAAAATAAGCTTTTTTTAAAGAAATAAATCATTTAAGATTGATATTAAAAATAGATAATTTAATATTTTATTCATTAATTGTTTTTTAAAAAATAAAAAAAGAATTAAGAGAAATAATCTCTTAATTTTAACTAATTTTGATTTAAACTAATCCTTTAAACTAATCCTATTATTTGGTTACCACTAAAGTTTTGGTAAGTGCTTTAGCAGAATAAAGTTTAGGACTTCCAGGTGAAAGAACTATTTTATGTTTACCAACTTTTTGTTTGATGGTTAAACTAGCAATTCCTTTCTTGTTGGTTTTGATAGTATAAGTTTTGTACTTTTTACCAGTGTAAACTTTTACTTTAACCTTTACGCCAGAAATGACTTTTTTGGATTTGGTGCTAGTTACTTTCACTTTGAAAGCTTTACCTTTTTTGACTTTTAAACTAGTAGGAGTGAATTTAATAGGAGATTTAGTTACTTTAATCTGTTTAGTTACAGATTTAGCAGTGTAACCTTTGTCATTTGCACTTATTACAACTTTATAGGTACCAGGCTTATAATTAATCTTAAATTGAACAATACCATTTCCAGCGGTAGTACCATCATATCTGTAGTATCTGGTTTTGCTTGTAAATACCTTAATGATCATTTTTGCGCCGTACATAGCTTTGTTGTTTTTGGTATTGATTAATTTAACTTTATATAATTTGCCTGATCTGTAATAAGTGGTTACTTTAGAAGCACTGAATTTAGCAGTAGTCTTCTTAGCAGTTACATATCTGGTTATGCTTGATGCAGTGTAGTTATTGTCTAAGCTGCTGATAATCATCTTATGCTTACCAACAGATAAAGCTGCACTGAATTTTACATGACCAGTCTTATTGGTTCTGAATGCTAAATCAACATATTTTTTGGAAGTTGTGTAAAGTCTGACTTTTACAATTCCATCAACAACAGCCTTACCGGTCTTCTTATCAGTGAATCTGATAATTGCAGTTGGATCTGAACCGTATTTGATGGTTCTGTTATTTGCAGCTAAAACACCAGGTTTTTTATTAATTTTAATTGTTCTGTTTAATGTTGCTTT
>NZ_JAZNIB010000358.1:0-2877 GCF_045577275.1 Methanobrevibacter sp. | reverse complement strand
GTAGATAAAAAATAGTTAAAAAAGTAGATAAAAAATAGTTAAAAAAGTAGATAAAAATAATAAAAAAATAATGAAATAATTAATTAAAAAAAATGAATAATTAATCAAAAAAATGAATAATTAATTAAGAAATTAATTATTTAGTATGCAAAAGCTTCTCCATCTGGGGATTCCACTAAGAATTTACAGCAGTCATCACCCATGGTGAAACATTTCACTTCAGTTACGTCAACATCCTTCTTAAGATAGTTTGCAAATAATGCTTCAAAAATACCTGCATCCAAGTAACAGGTTGGTTTTCCTTTCTTAGGAAGCAAACTGCATTCGAAACATTCATAAGCAGTAATGTTGATGATGTCTCCCAATTCAATCTCGAGTTTGCCTAAACCATTGTCATCCCAGAATTGGATGATATTGTCACAGAACTTGTTGATGTCCTCTTCGTAAAGCTTTTCATACATTGCTGAACCGATGTTCTTACCTGATTGGTTCAATACAGGGTTGATGTTGATTCCTTCTTGAATCAAGTTAGATCTTAAGGTGTGGAACAATAGGAAGGAGAACTTGAAGTTGTCTACATCCATGATGTTTTTAACAAGGAATTCCGCTTGTCTTTCTTCCAATTCCTTTTCATCTCCAGATTGGACTTCACCTAAGAATTTTGAATTGATGAAGAAGATTTTCTTTCTGTGATCGTTTGCATCGAATCTGTAGCTTACGATTCCATCTTCTCTTAATGATTTCAAATGAACGGAAATTGTAGATTTGGATTTTCCAGTGTTTTTAACGATTTCATCAAATTCCATATCTGTATCTTTCAACATTGAAAGAATTGTCAATTTCACTGGACTTTTAACTACATTTACACCAAGCTCACCAGGAGCCTTTGCAAAAATTTGAATTGCTTTTGGTTGAATAGTCTTTTCTTCATTTTCCATTTTAAACCCTCAAAAAATAATAATTATTAAAATATGTTTAATTTTTTATAAAATTTATAAAAATCCTAACATGATTAAATAATTGTTTTATACATATAGTATAAACTTTCTTATTTATATACTTGTTCTTATATTGACAAAATGTTTTATTATTTTAGATTTCCTTACGAACAGTTTAAAAAAATTATATGATTTATTAGTCTGAAATACGAACATTCGTTATAAAATAGCTAAAAATATGGAAAAATACGAACAAATTAAAAGAATAACACATGTTAAAGAGTTTTTGAAAATAAATAAAAAAAGAAAAAATAAAAAAGAAAAGAACTTTAAAATTAAAGTTCTAATTTTTTAGCTTCTTCAACTAATTTTTGACCTAATTTGAAGCTGGTGTCATCGTCTTCATCATCAGGGACATAGTAGATTTCCTGTTGGTCGAGAACTTCGAAACCACATTCGGTGAGTTCGTTTGCGATGAATTCTACAGCTCCACCTCTTCCTCCCATGGAACCGAAGGTAACAGCAGGTCTTTTGAATCCAGTTCTGTTGAAGTGGAGACCTTTCAAGTAGTAGATAATGTCACCAATACTTGGGAATGGGAAGTCGTTGATGGTTGGAATACCGAAAGCAACTGCCTTACTGGTTAAGATGCTTTTTACGATTTCACTTCTTTCATCTTCATGCAAGAAGTACATTTCCACATCGTATCCTTCTGCAATGATTCCTTCAGCAACTTCGTGAGCCATTTTTTGGGTAGAGTAGTGCATGGTATCGTAAACAATGGTTACTTTGTCTTCTGCTCTTTTACCGGTTGCCCAGTCACTGTAAGCACCAATGATCTTCATTGGGTCGGTCCAGATTTGTCCGTGGGAAGGAGCAATCATTTTAACTTGTTCTAAAAGACCTAATTCAATGATTTCATCGAATTTGTTAAGTACTTTTTTACTGAGTGGGGTAATCAAGTTACCGTAGAACTTTTGTGCTGCATCCATAAGAACAACTTCTGGAATGTCAGTGTCAAATCTTTTAGCGAAACATAAGTGTTGACCGAATGCATCGTTAGGGAATAAGATTCCATCTTCTGCAAGTAAGGTGAACATGCTGTCAGGCCAGTGAAGCAAGAAAGCATCTAAGAATGCTAATGTTTTACCGCCTAAGTCAAGTGAATCTCCAGTTCCAACGATGTTGAAGTCTGCACCTTCTAATTTAGGGTAGTGTCTGAGTAATCCGCCTTGAGCGATTTTACTGCAGTAAATTGGTGCATCGAATTTTTTCCATAAGTCGTATAAGACACCACTGTGGTCTTTTTCTACATGGTTTTGAACAATGTAGTCGACTTTCATAACTCTACCTTCTTGTTCAAATGCGTCTTCGATACGAGCCATCATTTCTTCAGTTTTTCCAGGATAAGCGTTATCGATAATAGCTACCTTTTCACCAAATACAATGTATGCATTGTAAGTGGTTCCATCTAAAGTGTATCCGTGGTAGGATCTTAAATCCCAGTCAAGTACACCAATCCAGTATACTCCATCACCTATTTTTTGTGCTTTTGCTTTCATTTTAATTCCTCTAATATTCAATTACATAAATATATTATGTATTACATTTCAGCAATTTTTCATAACTAAAGTATTATTAGTTCGTAAATGCTTAAACATTTATTTATATGTTTTTCTGCATATATAAAGTTTTGGTTTCATATGATACGAACAAAAATTATTGTTAAAAAATATAAATTGCGATTAATCTAAAATGGAGTGCCTAAAAAGCCGACAACAAGACTAACCACAATTATGATTCCCATAAAGAAAGACATGAAAGTGACTATTGGCCTATAAGCTCCTTCAGGCATGATATAAGACAATAGGTTCTCAAATAAATGTCCTCCATCCAAAGGTTTCATAGGAAGCAAGTTAAAGGTTCCAACTGCAAAGTT
>NZ_JAZNIB010000357.1:0-3034 GCF_045577275.1 Methanobrevibacter sp. | reverse complement strand
ACTGATTAAAGTGATACTATTTGATTAAACTTTTTCTAAAAGTTTGAAAGATTAAAATCTATCTAACCCTTAAAGCGTATTCGCCAGCTTTGGTAATGCCTAATTCTTGAGCAACTTCAGATTCTTCAGGATTAGTTACTATTAAAAGACCGCTCCAGTTAGAAGAAGTAGGGTTTTTGCATTCAGGGCATTGTTCCTTTTCAGTTAATAAACTGCAATGAGTACAAGCTTTTAATACCATTATTCTTCCACCTTAGCCATTGCTTTATTTTCTTTTGCCTTATTCTTTTCAGCTTCAATCCATTCAAATTTACCTAAATTAGGTTGTCTCATGGTAAGACCAATTTTAGATTCCTTAATGGATTTACCTTTAAGAGATAAAGTTACTATTCTTGCTCTGATCCTATCTCCTTCAGTTAAGATCTTATTGGTTTCATTACCTATAAGAGATGCATTTCTAGGGTCATAATTAATATAGTCGTCAGTTACTTGAGATACGTGTACAAGACCTTCCATTGGTCCAATCTTTACGAATGCACCAAATTCGGTAATGTCAGTAACTTCACCTTCAACAATTTCCTGTTGTTCAGGCTTAAAGAAAATAGCATTAAAGACTACATTATGGTATGCAGCACCATCACCCATAATAAGCACTCCTTCACCAATTTCTTCAATACTGAAAGCACCGACCATTAAACCTAAGTTCTTATCAAGTTGACCGATGTATTCTTCATTTAAAGTTTCAATAGCTACATCTTCAAGAGGTTCATCAAACCTATAAGGTGGAATTCTTACAGTTCCCTCAATAGTTGTCATGTAATACAAAATAATCCCTCGTTTTAAGTAAATTTAAATTTTTATAAAATCTTCGTGAAATATGAATATAATCAATATATACTAATTAATAATGCATAACTAATGCATTTTTAATTAAATATACTTTTAAATAATATTTAAAGTTAATCATAATTTATTTAATTAGTTAACCATCAGACAAGATAGCCTTCAACTGCCAGATACTTCTTTTGTCTTAAGATAACTAGAGCAATTCCTTTTTTCTTGGCCTTTTTTCTCAAATTGGCATCATTTGTAGCCAATACCTTAGAAATTCTGATTAAAGCATCATCTACAGACTCACCATCATTTAAAGGAATGTTTCTCACTTCAATCTCATCGGATTGTGCAATTTTCAAACCTAAACCAGCAGCCAGTCTAACCTTACCTTTACTGTTGTTTTTCAAACCATTAAGTTCATTTAGAACAAAATTGGTTGTAACCAACTTATAATTAGGCAAGATTCTTTTAAATTCTTCCAGAATATCTATATTGAATTGAAAAGGAATCATAAAAAAGTTAGTATCAATAAATACCTCTCTTTTATCCTCAGATTCCATGTTATCACAGTTAACTAAATTTTTAAAATAACGGTTCAACAATAATCAAAACCAAATCAAAACATGACCTATTTTAAAATTATTGAATGATACCGAATCCAATCAATCTCCAACGAGCACCTACTCTACGGGATAAAGCTACCCTATCACCCTTATCAGCACAGACAGGCAATTTCAATGCAACGCTGACATTTTTCTTAACTTTGGTTACAACACCGATGGTGGTGGTTGTACCACAGTTAATCATTAAAGGTTCCTTAATCTTAATTGGATCTACTTTTCTTTCATCTTTAGTTCCTACAACACGTTCCAATAGTTCAGTTTTCATATCAAAACTATGCAAGACTTCAGGTAATGTACCTTCAGCACCAGCAACAGAACCAGATAATGAATCAGCCTTGGTTAATGCAGGGTCTAATTTGGTAGCTACACCGATAAGACCGCCAGGTCCAACTTCTTCAACTGATTCTCCACCAGCTTCCAAGCCGATGATTTCAGAAGTTAAGCTAATCCATTTGTTTTGTTTGCTTTCTTTAATATTAATTCCAGGCCTAATTTCAATAATATCTCCTAATTTAAGAGTACCTTGAACTAAACTTCCACCGATTACTCCACCTTTGATTTTCTTAGGATGGGAACCAGGTTTATTAATATCAAAAGATCTAGCTACATGCATTCTAGCAGGTTTGTCTAATTCTTTTTCCGGTGTAAGGATTGTATCGTTGATAGCCTTAATAAGAATGTCAATATTAGCTCCTTGTTGAGCAGATACTGGGATGATTGGAGCATCTTCTGCACAAGTACCTTTTACGAATTCCTTGATTTCATTGTAACTCTCAATAGCTCTTTCTCTAGGAACAATATCCACTTTATTCTGAACTACAACTACATCTTTAACACCGATAACATCAAGTGCCATCAAGTGTTCTTTGGTTTGTGGTTGCGGACATTCTTCGTTAGCTGCAATTACTAAAACAGCACCGTCCATAATTGCTGCACCAGATAACATAGTAGCCATTAAAGTCTCGTGTCCTGGAGCATCTACAAAGGATACTTTTCTAACGACTTCAGTTTCACTTCCACAATGTTCACAAACATCTTTAGTAGTGTAACATAAAGGTTCTTCACAATTAGGACATTTTCTGAATTCAATATCTGCATATCCTAAACGAATTGAAATACCTCTTTTTGTTTCTTCACTGTGAGTATCTGTCCATACACCAGATAATGCTTTGGTAAGTGTTGTTTTTCCGTGATCGACGTGGCCCACAAGTCCTATGTTAACATCAGATTGTACTTTCACAGATTACACCTTTAATTTTTTTATAGTTTTTTTAGGAAATAATTTGAATTAATTAATAAATTTAAATTAATAAATGAATTTGAATTAATAAATGAATGAATGTAAATATTAATGAAAATTTATAATTAATATTGAATCATACTTATGAATCTTTAATAAATTCTCTTATTTTTTAATTTGAAATCATATTTATAATTCAATATTAATATAAACATGATTTTGAACTTTAAATTTGATAATAATAAAATATAATAATAATGCCACCTTCCATTGATGACATGAGAGCTTATGTCAATCCGGATGAAGTCTGCTTCATCATAGCGATAAAGATGAGAAA
>NZ_JAZNIB010000356.1:0-2791 GCF_045577275.1 Methanobrevibacter sp. | reverse complement strand
TTTTTTACACATTAATCTTTAATTTATATGATATATAAATTTTTTTAGAATTGGGAGAATCCAATAAAAAACCTAATTAAGTCTTAATAAGGTTAATAGATAAATAAAATAAAATTAATTGAGAAATAAAAAACAAAATAGGGTTAAATGTACATAAAGTATACATTTTAGACAAGAAAATGATTTTTTAGACTAATAAATATATTAATGATTAAAAATAAAATAAGTAATGTTGTCAATTACGAAATTTAACTATATAACTCAAAAGCAATATTAAAAAATCATGGAGAAATTATATGATTTGGAATCAAGAAGCAGAATGTATGGGTAAGGAAGAAAGGGAAGAAATGCAACTTGCCCTACTCCAAAAACAAGTAAATAGAGTTTATGAAAATGTGCCATTTTACAAGAAGAAGTTTGATGATGCAAGATTTCATCCAGATGATTTAAAGACTCTTGATGATATCAGCAAAATACCATTTACAACTAAAGATGACTTAAGACAAGCTTATCCATTTGGATTATTCGCTGTTCCAGATGATGAAATCATAGAAATACACAGTACCTCTGGAACTACAGGAACTCCTGTTGTATCCGGATATACAAAAAAAGACATTGATATTTGGGGAGAATGTACCGCAAGAGCTATAGCAATGGCTGGTGGAGACAAAAACTCAAAGATCCAAAATTCATATGGATACGGATTATTCACTGGAGGATTTGGAATTGACCACGGTGCAAAATATATGGGTGCAACAGTAATACCAATGTCTTCTGGAAACACTGCAAGACAATTGAAAATCATGGAAGACTTCCAAAGCGATATTCTTACATGCACTCCATCATATGCAATGTATTTGGCCGAATCCCTTGAAAAAGAAGGATACAAAGCAGAGGACATCAGCTTAAAAGGAGGAATCTTTGGAGCTGAAATGTGGACTGAAGAAATGAGAAACAGCTTACAAGAAAAATTAGGAATTACTGCACACAACATTTACGGATTAACTGAATTGATGGGACCAGGAGTAGCTACCGAATGTAAATATCAAACCGGTTTGCATATCCAAGAAGACCATTTCTATCCTGAAATCATTGACTCTGATACTGGAGAAGTTTTAGGAGATGATCAAAAAGGAGAATTGGTTTTAACCAACCTCACTAGAGAAGGAATGCCTGTAATAAGATTCAGAACAAAAGACATAACCACCCTTAGAAGAGACGAATGTCCTTGTGGAAGAACTACTGTAAGAATGGATAGGATCACCGGTAGAAGCGATGACATGTTAAAAATCAAAGGAGTTATGGTTTACCCATCACAAATTGAGGCTGCTATTCTACAGGTTGAAGGCTTGACAGCAAACTACCAAATCCATGTCTCAAGGCCTCACACACTTGATGAAATTGAAGTGAAAGTGGAATCTTCACCTGAGATATTCTCTGATGAAATGAAGAAGATTGAGGAATTTGAAAGAAAAGTGGCTAGAAAGATTCAAAGTGCAATTGGAATTAGTGTAGACGTAACCCTTGTTGAACCTGAATCCTTGCCAAGAAGTGAAGGAAAAGCTATTAGAGTGATTGACGAAAGAAACTTTGATTAGATAATGATTATGAGATGATACTATGAATGTAAAACAACTTTCCGTATTTCTTGAAAACAAAGAAGGAAAACTAAAAAAAGCTGTCAATGCAATGTCACAAAAAGGCGTAAACATTAGAGCACTTTCAATTGCAGACAGTTCAAAATATGGAATTTTAAGATTGATCGTTTCAGACAATGAAACAGCAAAAGAAGCATTGCAAGCTGAAAAGTTCACTGTCAAAGAAACAGATGTGATTGTTGTTGGAGTGAAAGACGAACCTAATGGACTCAACACAATTCTTGAAATTCTTGAAAAAGAAAGCATCAATGTTGAATACCTTTATGCATTTGTAAGCACTAAAGTTGATGAAGCTATTGTTGTTTTCAAAATAGAAGATTATGAAGCAGGTGTAAAAGCATTGGAAGATGCTGGTGCAACCTTATTAACCAAAGAAGATTTAGATGAAATATAAATCTTCTATTTTCTCTTTTTTTAAACATTTTTAATTTTTCTTAGGAAGATTATTTTTTAATGAACTGATTTTTTAATACCCTGATTTTTCAAAGGATTATTTCTAAATGCCGCTATTTTTCTATTCTTTATGATTCAGATTTTTTCCAATTGGCCAAATATTTTATTAAGCATTGAAAAAAATTTATTAAAATTTAAATTATTTGAACAATAAATAATACATTGACAAAAAATTTTGGGGAAAAAATGTTAACTAAACTAAAGAAGATCAACTTAGGCAATTGGATATTGATTTCAATGATATTAGGTTTGATAGTGGGTTTAATATTGAACTTCTATGTAACTGACCCATTCATCAAGAACATAATACTAATTGATAATGTTTTCTTTTTAGGAGGAAACCTATTTATCAAATTAATGAAAATGCTGGTTGTTCCACTTGTTTTCTGTTCAATCATTGTAGGGGTAACATCCATTTCAGACATTAGAAAGATCGGTGCAATTGGTGGAAGAGCAATACTCATTTACCTTATAACCACTGCATTGGCTGTTACCATTGCTCTTTTAATAGCAAAAATTATCAATCCAGGAATCGGATTGAATATGGCGGGTCTTGCAGATCCATCAAATGTTACAACCAATGTAACAATAACCAACACTATTTTAAGTATGGTCCCTGAAAATCCGCTTAACTCTTTGGCTAATGGAGATATGCTGCCGGTAATAATCTTCGGAGTGAT
>NZ_JAZNIB010000355.1:0-1712 GCF_045577275.1 Methanobrevibacter sp. | reverse complement strand
ATCATCTATCGGCACATATACAGCACCAATGGAGAGAATGGCCAATGCAGAAAACATATATAACTCTGAGCGCTCTAGGAAAAAGGCAATATTGTCCTGTGGACTAATTCCCATGCCCTTCAATGAATTGGCTATCCATTCTGCAATAAATGCTCCCTCAGCATAGCTATAGGACACATCATTATAGGATACGAGAGGATTGTTTGGACATCTTAGAAGATGGTCATTGAATGCATCCAGAATATCCTCATAATCCAAATCCTTTTCAGTCTGATTATTGCTGTCCAAAATATCCAAATCAGAAGATGAAACATAATTAATGTCTGATAACTCAGTGACTTTCATCATTTCTTTTAAAATTAACTTATAGCTTTCAGCAAAACTCTTTATGAAGTCATTTGAGAATTTTTGTGAATATAAAATCTTGATTCCCAATTTGTCACCATCTTCATTGAAAACAAAAAAGGATAAATCTCCCATCACATCCTGCTTTAAATCCTCAACCTTATAAGGCAAATCATCTTCACTTATCAGACTATAAAGAAGATCATGAGAATATTGGAATAGAATGTCTGAATTTAAATCATATTCCTTTGCCAACAGACGGAAAGGATAGAGATCATATTTCATGGCAGAGCTTATCAAGCCACTTGAATAATCTAGGAAAGGCATGACATCCTGATTCTTACAGTCTATAACGAGAGGCAATGTACGAACAAACATCCCAAGAGAACCAGACAGGTCAATATGGCCCCTTCCATCCTCAATAAGATTGAAAAACACTTTAGAGGATGCACTGAATTTTGATAAGGCATAGGCAAATGCACTAGTGAAAAATTGAGTATGGGTGATTGAAGCTTTTTCCAAAAAGGAACTTAAATCATTTTTGTCAATGTCAAAGACATCAATATATTCAAAATCAGAACTTTCCTCTGATTTTACAGAAGGCAGCAATTCGTATACCTCATCAACATCCTCCAACATTGAATCAAAGAACAGTGAAGCCTCTTCCATATACTCTGAAGATATGTTCTCTTCATATGAAATCTCTCTCAAAAGACCTGTATCGATTGAATCAATGTCATTGCCCTCTAAAATTGACAGCAAACTGTCCAATAAGATATTAGCGGAAGTACCATCAAAAATCAGGTGATGGCAATCCATGCACAATGAAATGGACTCCCCATCATTTACAATTAAAAAACGGGACAATGACTTTTCAAAATCAAATGGCCTTATGAATGACGGAATGTCATTTTCCATCCCTTGGGATACTTCAACATCTCCATCAAATCTAAATGATAAAGCATCATCTTCATTAACAACACGAGCAGACAATGCAGGATAAATTTCCAATAACCTATTGATTGCATTTTTAATGTCTGCTACTGAATAAGAATCCTTAAATTCTATTTTGAATGGATTGTTGTATGCAGTGCCCATATCATTTACGCTTTCATCCAAGTAAACGTTTAATTGTGATTCAGACAAAGGACAGGAATCTTCAAAGCTGTAATTCACCTTGATTGGGGAATGAACATCTAAATTATATTTAATGTAATCTGAAATCCTAATCGGTGTTCGAAGCTCCATGATTTGAGCGGAAGACAAATGAATCCCTAATCTCTCATTCAATATCAATTGAAGTTTCATTAGAGACAATGAGTTTCCTCCCAATTGGATAAAATCATCATCCAATAGGACACTGTCAT
>NZ_JAZNIB010000354.1:0-8842 GCF_045577275.1 Methanobrevibacter sp. | reverse complement strand
GAGGTTGTTTGAGTCATCCTTGATAAGTGCTGTAATCATCACTTCATCAACGGTCTTAATGTCACGCTTGATGATTTCTTCCTTAAGTGCAGTCATGATTTCATGGCCTGTTCTGTCTCCTTGGAAGCAGGTTCTTCTATAGGTCTGACCACCGAATGGCCTTTGATTCAATTCACCTGATTCCTGTCTGTCAAAGAGTGCTCCGTACTCTTCAAGGTCTCTGAGTCTGTCTGGTGATTCATTGATTAAAATGTCAACTAATTTAGGGTCATTAAGGTAGCTACCACCCTTTAAGGTGTCTTTTATATGTGCTTCAACACTATCTTCTGGGTCCACAAGTCCAAGTGCAGCATTGTATCCACCTTCAGCCATTCCAGTACAACCTGATCTAAATGACAATCCTTTTGAAACAATCAATGCTTCCTTTCCTTGATTGGATACTTCAATTGCTGCTCTACAGCCAGCACCACCAGAACCTATAATCAATACATCAGTTGTGATAGTTTTAATCTCCATAATCTCCCTTCTTTAGTTTTTTTTTAAAGTAAAGTATTTTGGTCAAGGTTTTTGACGAAGTCAAAAAGCTTGCTCTCAATCTCCCTTCTTTAGTTTTTTTAATCTATTTGCTAGTATTTTTTTAATATAAATTTTGATTGGGGTTATACATTGTTTTCTTTACGATATTGTATAATGTCTTCAATTGTTACAACAGGCATGTCATGCTCTTTTGAGAACTCAATAACATCTGGCATTCTTGCCATGGTTCCATTTGGCAATGTGATTTCACATAATACCCCAGCAGGATTAAGACCAGCAAGTCTCATCAAGTCGATGGTCGCTTCAGTGTGGCCATCTCTTTCAAGCACTCCTCCTTCTTTAGCTCTAAGAGGGAATACGTGACCTGGGTGGTTTAAATCGCTTGGTTTTGCATCTGGATTTGATGCAGCCTTAACGGTTTTTACTCTGTCTGCTGCAGATACGCCAGTGGTTACACCTTCTGCTGCTTCAATTGTTATTGTAAATCCAGTACCATAGGTACTTGTATTGTTTTCTACCATTAAAGGAAGTTCTAATTCATCTGCCTTATCAGGAGTTAAGCATAAGCATACGATTCCACTTCCTTCTCTTATGAGAAGTGCCATTTGCTCCTCAGTCAAGTGTTCTGATGAAAAGATCATGTCTCCTTCATTCTCTCTATCTTCATCATCAGTTACAATGACTCCATTTCCTGATCTAATTGCATCCAATGCTATTTCCACTCTTTCTTGAGGACTTCCTTTTAAACTTTCTTCATGATTCATAGTAAAGCTCCTTAGTTGTTTAAAATAAAAGTTTTCTAATTCTAGTTACTAGAATCAGGGCAAAAAAAGGATATTTATTTTTAAGTAAATTAATTTTATTTAGATTTTAGTTATCCTCTATAATCAAACATAGAGTTATCTAGACCTATTTACTTTAAACTCATATTCTCTTCCATCCGGACTATCACCGTCGGTTTTGGACTTTCACCAAATCAACACACTTGTGCTCGTGGACTTATCATTTTAAAATAAATTTTTGCACTAATGAATCACCACCGGTGGAGAATTTCACTCCGCCCTGAGAATTGTATATTAAAATATATTGTTAGTGATTAAAATACTTTTTTATATATAAAGAATATATTTTGGTTTTTTATCAAAAATAACAATGTATTTATTTAAAGAATAATGTAGATTTATTAATAAAATTCTTTTAATAAAATTTTTTTAATTTTTTTATAAATTAAATCTTATTAATAAAAATACTGTCTTTTTTATAATATTCCAAGTGCTTCAAGCATAGATTGAAGACCTAAAATAATGATAGCCAATCCACCTAAGATTTCAATGTAATCTGCATATTTGATAGCTATTTTTGTTCCATAGGTACCAACCAATAGCCATGCGACTACTGCAATGAGACTCAAGAATCCTAAAATAAATGGATTTACATGTGCAACAGCACCTTGTGACGCAAGGACTAAGTTTTCTATGTTTCCAAATATTAATAATGCTGTAAATGGAGCGTAATCTCTTAAATTTACCATCTTATTCGCCTCCTTTTTTGGCTTGGATATTTTTTACAGCATCCCATATTGCTTTTATACCTAAAAGGAATATTGCAAGCCCTCCAATGAATGTTATTATGCTTGAATATTGCATAGCAAAATCGGTAGCTACAGTACCAAGGAATAACCAGAAAATTACAGCAAATATGCTTAATATCCCTAATGTTTTAGGGTCTACACCTTCAACAACACCTTGAGAGGCAAGTATGAGGTTTTCTATGTTACCAAAAATTATCAAACCTATAAAAGGCATATATTGTTCCAACATTTTTTCACCTATTTTTTATTAACATAAGTATATTTGTCAACCTTATATTTAATAATTATTTATTTATATAAAAAAAACATAAACTATTATTAATATGGACTTGAAAATTAATACTTAATTCATTATAGTTCAAAAACATTTAATGATTAAAATTAGGTTAGGATATTATGGCATCAAGAGATGAAAGAAAGGAAACCCGTCAAAGGATTAAAGAAATCTATAGCGTTGCTAAGAAGTATAATGTGTCAGAGTTAATTTCCGAATCTAGAAAACCTAAAGACCCTGCTCAAGGGGAATATGATGAAGAATTAGATGCTTCAGGTTTAAGAAAGGCTTTAGAAGAATTAGGTCCAGCATATGTCAAATTAGGTCAGCTATTATGTACAAGGCCGGACCTTGTTGGAAATGACATTGCAGAGGAACTAACAAAGCTTAGGGATAACACTCCTGTCACTCCATTTGAAGAGATCAAGGAAGTGATTGAAACTCAACTTGACCAGCCATTGGATGAAGTGTACTCTGAGTTTGAAGAGGAGCCACTCGGTTCAGCATCAATCGGTCAGGTATATAGGGCTGTATTGAAGGAAAATGGCGAAAAGGTAGCTGTAAAGGTTCAAAAGCCAGGTTCATATGAGCTCGTGGCAGCTGATGTAAAGATTATGGTTTCTCTCGCTGAAAAGGCAGACAAGTACATTACAAAAACAAGAACCTTCAATTTACCTGCAATCATCAAGGAATTTGAAAGGTCCATTTTCAAGGAACTTGACTATATGGAAGAGGTCATGAACATTCAAAAGATTACCAAAAACTTTGAAGGCCATGATTATGTAAAATATCCTAAGGTATATCCAAAACTATGTACCAATAGACTTATCAACATGGAGCTTGTTGAAGGATATAATGTCACTGAGTTGTATGACAATGAGGTTGATGGAATATCAGGCAAGAAAATTGCAGATGATATAGTTGAATCCTATTTCAAGCAATTGATGTTAGACGGATTTTTCCATGCAGACCCTCACCCAGGTAACATGATTATAGATAAAAAAGAGAAAAAGCTCTGTTACATTGATTTAGGAATGATGGGAATATTAAATGAAACATTCCGTGCTGATTTGGCACAATTGCTCTTATTGTTGTTAGGTGGAAATGCTAACAGTCTTGTCAAGCAATTGCTTTATATGAAAATCATCTCTCCGGAACAGGATACTGATGAGTTAAGAATGGATATCGAGGATTTGGTAAATCGTTATATTGGTGCTGACTTGGACCAAATGGATGGTGTTTTGGAAAAATTAATCAACACCATGATCAAGCATGGAGTAACCCTTCCAAGGGAATTCGTTATGATTGGAAGAGGAGTGGCACTTATTGAAGATATAGGATATAATCTGGACAAGGACTTCAATATTGGAGAGGCACTTCAAAGATTCTCTAAAAAATTAGTTGTCAATAAGTTCAATCCTGTCAATGTTGCAAAAGGAAGCTATGACTATCTTTTGGATGTTGAACATTTAATGAAGGATTTGCCTGATAGGGTAAATTCAACCCTTACTAAAATAGAGAAAGGGGAAATAAAAGTCAATTTGGAACTTAAAGGATTGACTGAACTTAAGAATCAGCTTTCAGCATCATTGATCATTTCCGCACTTATTATCGGTTCATCCTTAGCTATTCTTTCAAACAGCGGACCAAAAATGTGGGACATTTCTGTAATTGGTCTATTTGGATTCTTGTTAAGTGCAGTTCTTGGATTTTACATTGTTCTCAAATATGTCATATTTGACAATTAGATAACATTAAAATAACAATTCAATTATTAGATTATATAAAGGAGGTTTAATATGGGTATTAAAAGTGCAGCAAAAAAAGTAGGAAAAGCAATTATCTTCATGAAACTCTTTGAAGACTTAAAGGCTAATAAAGAGCCAATAGAAGCAGATCTTGCTAAATTGAAAGAAATCATTGATGAATGGAAAGCAGAAGCTCCAAACGACTTGAATGCTATTTTAGCTTCTATTTTGGTAAAAGCTCAAGAAGGTTCTGTTGATGATGCAAAAGCAGAATTCGAACAGGCTAAAGCTGAATACCATGCTGAAGATGAAGACATTCTCCCATGGTTTGAAAATCAAATAGAAATAATTGAAGCTGAAAAAGAAGCAGAAGCTGCTGAAGAATAGTTTTTTAACTATTTTCAATTATTTCTTTTTCTTATTTTTTTATTTTTTTTACATATTTTTAATTAGTTTATAACTATTTTTTATCTGTTTTATCTGTTTCTATCTATTTTTTAATTTAATTTATTATAGTTATTTAAAAAAAGAGAATGATGATACTTTTTAATTCAGTTTAAAAAATTATTTAAAAAAAGAGAAAGGTGATACCTTAAATTATAAGGTATCTAATTTAATTTTAATCTTATTTCTTAACTTTAACTGTCCTTTTAATGCTGTGTTTAAGATAAGATATTTTTACAGTGTATTTCTTGCCTACTTTAAGCTTTTTAATCACACTTTTTTTGATTGTGACTTTTGCAATTCCTTTTGAGTTGGTTTTTGCAGTATAGTTTTTGCCTTTGAATCTGAATGTGATCTTTTTGTTTTTAAGCAAGGTTTTTCCTTTAGTAAGCTTTACAGTTAAAGTGAATTTTTTAGCGGATTTTTTAATGGTTTTATTTTTTGAAGTCAATTTAATGTAATTGTATATGCAGTTTGTACAGGTTCCACCTAATACATCTCTACCAGTTGAGTTTGCCTTATTTGCAGTGAAATTACATTTATTCACTTTCAAGCGTTTTTTATCAGAGTCCACATCTAAAAATCCGTAAATTGCTCCTCCTTTTTTGGCAGTGTTTTTGCTGAAGGCACAATTGGTGATATTTCCAGAGTAGTATTTCATCTTTGGAACCCAAGTCTTGTTTACATAGTTTCCGCTTTGTTCATGACATCTGAAATAAACCGCTCCACCATTTTTAGCCACTTTATTGTTGTTGAACTTGGAATTTGCAATTTTCAAATTCTTGTTTGCAAATACAGCTCCACCATGTTCGCTTGCATTGTTTGAATCAAATGTAGAGGAACTGATATCCAAATGTGTGAATCCATAAATTGCTCCACCGCCACGACCTTTTGCCACATTGCTTTTGAATGTACAATTTTTGAAATGATCTGTTCCATATTTGAAACTTAGATTGAATGGCAAATTGTCTAAGAATTCCATTTTTCCTTCAGGTGTCTTATCCTTGTATAAGTCAGTGAAGAATTCAACTGATTTGTCTATTGTAAAACTGAAAACTGCTCCTGCATCTCCTCCTGCAACGTTGCCGGTGAATTTGGAGTTCTTAATATTCAAGTATCCTACAGAGTTGATTGCTCCACCACAGTATTTTGCATTGTTATTTGTGAAGACACAGTTGTTTACAGTTAAATTTCCATAATTGAATATTGCTCCACCATAAAGGTCGGTTTTTCCATTGGTGAATTTAATGTTGTTCAAGACAACCTTATTGCTGAAAATGACACCGTAATGTATTAAGAAAATTCTTGATTTGGATGCTCCGTTTAAGGTATGGCCATTTCCATTAATGGTTATGTCCTTTAAAATTCGAATTCCTCTATTGCTGAATCCTTCATCATAGGTATAATCCTTATCTAAAGTAATTGTAGCTCCATCTTCTGCTTCTAAAATCTTTTTTTGCAATGCAGTAAATGTACCATCATCCTCTATCTGCGGATCTTCTGTTGTATCATCCACTTCGTCGTTTTCTTCTGCAATGATGTCTTCCTGCGGAGATTCACTTATTATCTCTTCGGAATCTCCAATCGAAGTGTCTTCTATTGGTGATGTTGCATCATCAATTTCCTCTGCTGATACGCTTGCAATTGCAATAAAACCTATTAACAGGAATATTAGCAGAAGACTCTTTTTGAATTTCATAATTTCCCTCATGTTTTATTTGATAATTTTGATAATTTTTATTATATAAAGAATTTAGGGGTTGAACCCCTATCAATAATCTGGATTTTAATTTAGAACAATCCACTTTCCTCCAATTTCTCTTCAAAGTAATGGGAAGGTTTGTCTAATTTTTCCTTAATAAGCACTGCTGCTGTAATTGTTACACATCCAATGATCAAGAGTATAATCAATGCTGGAATATAGTTTGACCATACCACACCAAGCTGCGCTTCACGAACCAATGTGATTCCATAGGTCATAGGCATATATGGATACAGCACTCTGAAGAATGGGGCCATGATTTGAATTGGATAGATTCCTCCAGTTGCGGAAATCTGAAGTACCAAAAGAATAACTCCAATCGCCTTTCCCACTGTTCCAATTGCAGAGATTATTGAATATATCAGAATCATGAATATTACAGATACCAGTATTGCTGAAAAGATGAAGAGCAATGGATTGACAATTTGAATACCTAAAATATATGCTCCGATGATTGTTACGCATGCCTGAAGTATACTCATTATGATGTATGTCAAGAGTTTACCGAAGTACATTTCAAATGGGGAATATTTGGTTCCTTGACTGGTTCCAGGCTTAAGCATTACACAGGTGATTACTGCACCGACCCACATGGATAGGACAAGATAGAATGGGGATACATCTGAACCATATGAATTTACGGAAAACAACTCATTTCTATCCAATTTTACTGGGGAGAATACATAATCTCCTAATTCATCATCATCTATTCCTGTAAGTCCGCCGAGCATGTCTGCAGTTGATCCCAATGAATTGGATGCGGTAAACAATGCACCTGTTGCAGCGTTGGAAAGCAATTCTGCTCCTGAAGCAAGACTTAATGAACCTTTTGCAAGTTGGGTTGAACCGTCTGCAAGTTCTACTGAACCGTTTGCCAATTGACCTGCACCATCAGCAACAGCTACAGAACCGTCTGCGAGCTTCATTGATCCATCTGCCAATTGACCTGCACCGTTTGCCAATTGACTTCCACCTTCAGCTAATTGACTGCTTCCTTCAGCAAGCTTTACGTTTCCTTCTGCATAGTCTTTTATTGGTCCGTCAGGTATTAATGATGGGTCTACTGCAGCTTCCAATTCCTCTGAACCCTTTTCGACCTGTTTTGCACCATCACTTAATGCTGCTGAACCTTTCTTTAACTGTTGTGCACCATCATTTACTGAAGAGGCTCCGGATTTAACTTGGTTTGCACCATTAGAAACCTGGCTTTCTCCAGCTTTAACTTTTGAAGCACCTGCTTCAACTTGGCCTTCACCAGCTTTAACTTGGCCAGCTCCTGCAGATACCTTTGCAGAACCTGCCTTAAGCTGATTTCCTCCGTCTGCTAATTTCGCTGCACCTTCAGCAAGGCCTGATTGAAGTTCCTGAAGTTTTTTATATGCTGCAACATCTATGATTTCGACAATCTTTGCATTCAATGATGTATAAACAGCATTTGCACCGGAATCGGTTAATTTTGTTGCTACAGGGTTTGTTTTCATGTTAACGATGTATTCAAGTTTTGCCTGTTCAGGATTGTCACTGGTAATTGACACTATGTTTTCACTCAGGTTTTTCGGTATGACAATTCCTGCATAATACGTTCCGTTATACACTCCCCTTCGCAGTTCGTCCTCAGAAACGAATGTCCATTCAAATTTATCATTAGTTTTCAGTTCGTCAACAAGTTCATTTCCAACATTTATATCCTTTCCATTGAATGATGATCCATTGTCAAGGTTAGCTATTGCAAATGGAACATCCCCTGTATTTCCATAAGGGTCCCAACATGCCTGTATGTTCAAAAGAGCATAAAGGGAAGGAAGAATAATAACACCAATAAGCACTATAATCACTATTGGATTTGAAAATGCGCCTTTAAAATTTTTTTTCATTATTTCCGCAATCATTAAAGGATCTTTTCTACTCATATTTTCCCCATAATATTAGTTTATAAATAAATAACATTATATATTATAGTTTTTACCTATATATTATTTTTTTTATAATTTTTTTCAACTTTTCTTCAACATTTTTTTATTATTTTTTTTATTATTTTTTGCAATTAATTCAATATATTTAAATCATATTTTATTAAAAACTATATTTAGACAAGCGTTTTATTGATATATTTGAAGAATGAATCCTTTTTAGAGAGGCAGTGATAAAATGAAACTTGAAGATACAATATACAAAAGGCAATCTATTCGATCTTATGATGCCACACCACTTGATAATGAAACATTAGACGAAATAAGGGATTTTATAGACAATGCAAAGGAGTTGAATCCAAATATAAAATGGAGTTATGAAATTCTTCCTACAGAAAACATCTCTACAATGATGAGATGGAAAGCTCCTCATTATATAGCTATTTTTAGTGAGGAAAAGGGGAATTACTATCAAAATGTTGGATTTATATTTCAACAGGTGGACTTGTTCTTGCAAAGCAAAGGAATAGGGACCTGTTGGATAGGAATGGGAAGTCCTAAAAATTATAATAATCC
>NZ_JAZNIB010000353.1:0-1951 GCF_045577275.1 Methanobrevibacter sp. | reverse complement strand
AATTTAAATTACAAATATTAATTTAAATTACAAATATTAATTTAAATTACAAATATTTATTTTAAATTAAAATATTTACTTTAAATCATTTTTTTATATTAATTTTAGTTTAGAGGTCTTTAAATGGATTATTTTATATTAGGAATTGTTTTTATTATTTACTTCCTAATGGTAGGTTACGTAGGTTACCTAGCATGGAAAAGGACCAATTCCTCTGAAGACTTCATGGTTGCAGGTAGGCAGACTCACCCTTACATCATGGCATTGAGTTATGGTGCTACCTTTATTTCTACAGCAGCTATTGTAGGTTTTGGAGGAGTTGCAGGTAAATATGGTATGGGGATACTATGGCTTGCATTCTTAAATATTCTCATTGGAATATTCATTGCATTCGTATTCTTCGGTAAAAGAACTCGTAAGATGGGTAAAAATCTTGGTTCACTCACATTCCCTGAGTTTTTAGGCCGTAGATTTGATAGTAAATTCCTACAATTTTTCAGTGGAGTTTTAATCTTCTGTGCTATGCCTATCTATGCGGCAGTGGTACTTATTGGTGCAGCAAGATTTATGGAATCTTCCTTAATGCTTGATTTTAATGTAGCTCTTTTAGTTCTAGCTATCGTAATCTGTGGTTACGTATTGTTCGGTGGATTAAGAGGGGTTATGTATACTGATGCATTGCAAGGAAGTATCATGTTTGTTGGAATGTTGATTTTACTCATATTCATTTACTGGGTCTTAGGTGGTGTAACCGAAGCTAACACCGCTTTAACCAATATGGCTCATTTATACCCTGCAGATGCTCTGGCTGAAGGGGGTACAGGTTGGACAAGCTTCCCTAAATTTGCAAGTCCGTTCTGGTGGTCACTTGTAACAACCACCATTATGGGAGTAGGTATCGGTGCATTGGCTCAACCACAGCTTGCAGTAAGATTCATGACAGTTAAATCTGACAAAGAATTGCACAGATCCCTTTTAATTGGTGCTATATTCATCTTTGTAATGACTGGAAGTGCTTATGTTGTAGGATCATTATGTAATGTATACTTCTATCAGAACTTTGGACAGATAGCTATTGATTTTGTTGGTGGAAATATGGACTCAATCATCCCAACATTCATTTCAACTGCACTTCCTGAATGGTTTGTATACATATTCTTGCTTTCCTTGCTTGCAGCGGCTATGTCCACATTATCCTCACAGTATCACACTCAAGGTACCGCATTAGGACACGATATTGCAGATGCCTTTAAAAATAGAGGCACTACTGAAGGATTCACTGATGAGGAACTTAAGGCAAGTGCTACCAATAAAGAAACTAGAATTGGATTTATTTCCGTAAGTCAGTTGGGTATTTTGATAGCTGTAGTTTTATCATTGATTATAGGTTTATCCTTGCCTGGAAGTATTGTTGCATTAGGTACTTCCTTGTTTATGGGATTATGTGCAGCTGCATTCTTGCCGGTTTACTGTGCTGCCTTATTCTGGAAAAGGGCTACAAAACAAGGTGCTCTTGCAGGATTTTTCGCAGGTACTTTAACAAGTTTGTTCTTGCTTGTATTCGTATTCAAGAAAACTGCAACCGGATTAGGTATTTGTAAATTCATTTTCGGTGTAGATATGTTAATCAATGCCATGCCTTGGTATACCATTGACGTAATGATATTTGCAATCCCAGTTTCTGCAATAGTTTTAGTAGTTGTAAGCTTATTAACACAACCGATGGATGAGAAAATTCTTAACAGGTCTTTCAAAGGACTTGACGATGGTGCTAAATAGGTGATATCATGATGGTTTTAGGAATAGAAGATCCATGGATTTGGAGTGTATACATTCTTATGATTGTAATGACTCTTATTTGTGTTATTTATGGTGCAATCAATTGGAATAAAGGAGATTAATTCTCTTTTATTTTATTCTATTTTTATTTTATTTTAATTCTTTTTTTATT
>NZ_JAZNIB010000352.1:0-13182 GCF_045577275.1 Methanobrevibacter sp. | reverse complement strand
AAATATATTATTATAATATATAATAATCTATTGATTGAAAAATCAATACATTATGAATATTATATAAATTTTATTCATAGTTTTGAGAGATTTTATGACAATTTTAGTTATTAATAATAAAGGTCAATACAACCATAGAATTCAAAGAAGTTTACAATATCTAAACATTCCTTCTCAATTGGTTAGCAATGAGTTATCCATTGAAGAAATTGAGGCAAAAGAACCTATCGGTTTGATTTTAGGAGGGGGACCTTCTATTGATGGTGTTGGAAATGCTGCAGAGTATATTAAACACTTTGATATTCCAATTCTTGGTATTTGCTTAGGCCATCAATTAATAGCTAAGACATTTGGTGGTGAAGTTTCCACTTCAGAAACCGAAAGTTATGCTCAAGTAAAAATAGATCTTTTAGATGATTCCAGTCTTTTCAAAGGTCTTGAGTCTCCTCTTGAGGTTTGGAGTTCTCACAAGGATGAAGTCCATACTCTTCCAGAGGAATTTGATATTATTGCAAGCTCTTCTCTTTGCGATATCGAAGCGATGAAGCATAAGGAAAAAGAGATTTATGGAATCCAATTCCATCCAGAGGTTTATCATACTCCAAAAGGGGAATTTATCTTTAAGAATTTTTATGAGATTTGTCAAAATTATAAAAAATAATGTTTTTTAACTATTGGCTTAAAAATAATTTATTTCATTCAAAATTGTCATATGAATAAAATGGGAATTAAGATGAGGACTAATAAAACAAAGTTTTAGATTAATTTTAATTTTTTAATTAAATTTTTTAAAAAGGGTTGATGAAAAATGTTTGATAATATAGACGACTTCAAAAAGAAAGCAATGGACAACAAAGCTAACTTAAAATTCAAAAACATTAGCATTCCTATTGGTGACGGCGAACAAGATTTCAGAATCACCGGTATTGGGGAAAAAGCTATTAAAATTGAAAAATATGTAAAATATGAAGACATTATGGATGCTGTAATGGATGGCAAAGACGAAGGTTTAGAAGCTATCATTATGGAATTCATCGAAGATTTCGAATAGATGGATTAATATTTTTCTTTAATTTTCTAAAAAAATATAAAAATTTTTTAAAATTCATAATTTTTTAAAGGTATTTTTATGTTAAGCCCAAAAGAATTTATTGAAGATGCTACTCGCAAAATCAAAGAGGAAATTGGTGATGAAAAAACCATTATAGCATTATCCGGTGGAGTTGACAGTTCTGTCTGTTCTGTTCTCACTCAAGAAGCTATCGGTGATAACTTAACTGCTATATTTGTAAACCATGGATTGCTCAGAGAAGGAGAAGCGGAACAAGTTTGCAGTGTCTTCGAAGACAGATTAAACTTCAAGTACGTTGATGCTTCTGATGAATTTTTATCTGAACTTGAAGGTGTGGATGACCCTGAAGAGAAAAGGAAAATCATCGGAAGAGTATTTATCGAAGTGTTTGAAAGAGAAGCACAAGCTGTTGACGCTAAATATCTGGTTCAAGGAACTATTGCTCCTGATTGGATTGAAACTGAAGGTGAAATCAAAACTCACCACAATATGGCATTGCCAAGCGGTATGGTTTTAAAAGTAGTTGAACCTGTTAGAGATTTATATAAGGATGAAGTAAGAGAAGTCGGTACTGAGTTAGGTCTTCCAGATAGCATTGTACAAAGACAACCATTCCCAGGCCCTGGACTTGGTGTAAGAGTTGTTGGAGCTTTAACAAGAGATAACTTAGCTGTTTGTAGAGCTGCAGATGCTATTGTAAGAGAAGAAGTGGAAAAAGCTGGTTTAGATAAGGAATTATGGCAATACTTTGCTGTACTTACTGACACTAAAGTAACTGGTGTAAAAGGAGATGAAAGAGACTTCGGTTATCTTATTGTAATCAGATTGATCAGTTCTGTAGATGCAATGACTGCAACCGTCCCTGAAATGCCTTGGGATGTAATCAGAACCATTTCCAGAAGAATCACTTCTGAAGTTTCTGAAGTTACCCATGTTGCTTTATCAATTAGTGATAAACCACCTAGCACTATCGAATTCTGTTAATTTAAGTTAAATTAGTTTTTATAAACTAATTTTACTTTTTTATTTTCATACATTATAAATCACTTAATTATTTAAATCACCATTATATTAATTATATTAATTTTTATCATTGTAGTATTTACGAGAATTCAATTATTGTTAAATATTTTATAGGTTTTATTATGAGAACATCTAAGGCTACAAAGAATGCTTATTTGGAGAAATTGACTGAAAAGATAAAGATGAATTCAGTTGATGTAGGAAAGGACTTAGATGGAAGTACGCCACCTTCTGTTTTTATAGGTCGATGGAGTTATCCTAAAGTGTATGCTGGACCTATGATGGTTCCGCAGCTTGGGGATACTTATATCATGGACTCTCCAGAGCAATGGATTTCAAATAATAAGACTCAAGAGGATATTATTGCATATAGAATGAATCTTGTTCGTGGAAAGCAGCTTATTGACATTAAGGATGTTGAAAATCCTTTTGTTGAAAAGCTTCAGGACATTTCTCTTGCATCAAAATCAATCGACAGTGAGGCAACCTTTGGATCAAAGCCTACTGGTGCAAGCTTCAATGAGGAAATCACTCCTCATGGTCCAAGTGCTATAATTGAAAAGTTTGACATTGATGCTGTCAGATGGGATAAGCAGCTTGAAAAGAGCTTTTATGACACTGACTTAAAGGCAAGGGATGCAGTGATGAATCTCCATAATAAGGATGTTCCATTTTCTGCAATGCAAAAGGCATTTTCTGTTGGAGCATTCGGTCTTAAGAAGAACCGAAGGTTGGTTCCAACAAGATGGTCCATTACAGCTTGTGACAGCACAATTGCAGATAGCCTATTGAAGGAAGTGAGACATTATCCTATTATGGACTCCCATAGGGTTTATGAGTTTTCAAGCTTGAACAATTATTATGCAATCATCCTAACCCCTACCGAATGGCAATATGAATGGTTTGAAGCATTCCTCAAAATTCTAGGTGGAGAGGAGATGATGTTTTCAGACTATGAAACCAACACCAACAAGACAGAGTACTCCTGTGTTGGAGGATGTTACTACTCTGCTAAAATGGCGGTCCTTGATCATTTATCTAAACTTAAGCTTCAATCAGGTGTAATTATACTTAGGGAAGCATATTCCGGTTACATTCCACTTGGAGTATTTAATGTAAGGGAAAACATCAAATTTGCAATGAGCGGTGATTATAAGGAGTTTGAATCATTGAAAGAATCTCTTGTTTACTGTGGAACTAAATTAAAGATTCCAATCAGCAGATATGTCAAGCAAAGCAATCTGTTGAAGGAGCTCTTGCATTCAAAACAAACAACATTGGATAATTTCTTTAAGAAATCTCCAGATTTACAATAATATATTTAAAATTAGGTTAAAATATGAATCTTAAATTTAAGAAACCATCAAAGGAAACTCAAATGGCAATGGCTAAAGTGGCAAGTGGTGAAGATAATCAGGATTATCAAAAGCTTGCTGAAGAAAAGTTAGCCGATATTGTCAATCATAAATTTGCCAAATTGGTAAATGGTGGCAATTCTGCTATTTTATCTGCCATGAATTCCATAGATGGTGCTATCTTGATTCCAGATCAAGGTGCATGGAATGGCTTTAAGCAGATAGCCAATTTCTTAAAAAAAGATTTAATCACCGTCAAGACCAATCAAGGACTGATTGATTTGGATTATCTTAACGAATCCATCATTTCATCATCAAATGACAATATGATTGATTTAGATGATGAAAACAATAAGTCTGCACTATTTTTAACCAGCTTTGCTGCTTATACTGCAGAACAGAATATTAAGGAAATCAGTGATTTTGTTCATGAGAACAATATGATTTTAGTTGAAGATGCCTCTGGAGCTATTGGAGACTGGGAGAATAAGTTGGCAAACGGCAATTACTCTGATATTATAATCGGATCTACAGGGTCTCCAAAAATAGTCAATGTTGAAGATGGAGGATTCATAACAACTAACGACAATTCATTATTTGACAAGTCAAAGCTTCTTTTAAAAACAAACAAGGCAAGCAATATAACCGCTTGCGGAATATATAACGAGTTGGATTTCGCTCAAGAAAACCTTGAAAAGAGCATCGATTCATGCTTATATCTAAAAGAAAAGATAAAAAATGAAACTGATTTTGAAGTATTCCACAAAGACAAAAGAGGAATAAATGTAATTATAAAAACAGATGACCCTAAATCATTATCTTACAAATTAAGACAGGAATTTGTTTTAGACAGTCATGGGATGATTACTAAATGTCCGAATTATAATAGGTTAAAAGAAAAAGCAGTTGCATTGGAAATAAAGAATCTGGACATTTCATGTCTAAGTCATGAAAATTTAGATTCAATTGTCGATGCAGTTAGGAAATATGAATAATTCTTTTTTTTTTAATTATTGTTCTACTAATAATTTACTTGTTTTATCAATTAATACATCACATATCTTGATGGTCTTTAACTCATTTTCAGGAATATCATATAAGTTCTTTAATATTGATTCGTCAGCTTCTAAAACTGCATCATTTCTTTCAAAGATGCAAGATAATTCATCGACAAAGTAATCTGGACAATCGATAAGAACAACCGCCATATTCATCTTTCCTTCCTTAAGACCAAGTATATCAAATGCCTTTGAAATTTGTCTTTGGCCGGATGTTCTAAGCAAGACTTCAATTCCCAAATCATTGGCTAAATTTTCTCCTCTTTTGAATGCATTTATTGCATGGATTGTTCCATGTTGGAGATGTTCCTTTCCAGCTATTGCATCAGCATTCATAAGTTGAATGATTCCAACATCACAACAGCTATTTCTAATATTGTCTATCTGGTCCAATGTTTTTGGAATGCTTTCAATTGTTCCGGTAAATCCTAATATTTCAACATTGTCTAAATTAGCCAATTCCTTATTGTATTCCTTCATTATATCTCTCTTGAATAAGATTAAAATTAGTTATCTCTTGGATTTCTTGTTTTGTCTGTTATCCAATGAAAAGTGATTGTTTTCAAGCAATCTGTTTACACCATCAATATATGCCTCTACACTTGCATTGATAATGTCCGGTTCAGTTGCCCTTGCAGATATGATCTTATCTCCAGAACTGAGCTTTACGATTACTTCAATCAATGCGTCTGTACCTCCAGTGACTGCGTCTACATGGTACTCTTCAAGCTTGATGTCTGCAAAGCTTTTGATTCCCTTATTTACTGCATTGATTGCTGCATCTACAGGACCGATACCTACATCAGCTTCGATTACTTCCTTATCTTTGATGTTCATCTTGATTGATGCTGTCGGTCTGATCTTGTTTCCTGAAACGATTGTAAGTTCGTCAAGATTGATTTTCTTTTCCTGTTCAATGTTTAGGACGTGCTCTGCAATAGCTTCCAAATCAGTGTCTGTAACGGTTTTTCCTTTGTCTCCAAGGTCCTTTACTTTGATGAAGATTTCGTTTAATTGGTCCTTATTGACTTCAAGTCCCAATTCCTTAAGCCTTTCATCCAAACCCTTGGTTCCGACATGCTTTCCAATGATGAATTTACGTCTATGCCCTACTAATTCCGGCATGATCGGTTCATAGGTGGCACTGTTCTTTATCACTCCATCTGCATGAATTCCTGATTCATGTGCAAATGCATTTTCACCTACTATAGGTTTATTTGGGGCTAAATAAGCATTACTGAGTCTTGAAACCAATTTTGAAGTGCTGTAAAGTTGATTTATTTTAATGTCTGTGCTGTATTTACTTTCTTCATCGTCATCACTGTATTTATATAAGGTATTCAATGACACTACAACCTCTTCAATGGCAGCATTTCCTGCTCTTTCTCCAAGTCCATTGATTGTTCCATGGAATCTGCTTGCTCCCCCATCAATTGCAGATAATGTATTTGCAACTGCAAGGCCAAAGTCGTTATGGCAATGAGCACTTAAAGGAACTCCCAAATCAGATAATTTCCTATGGAAATTGAATGACTTTAATGGTGTAAGCATTCCTAAAGTATCGCAGGGGCAGATTCTATCTGCTCCAGCATCGATTGTAGCTTTAAATATTCTCCTTAAGTATTCAATATCTGTTCTTGTTGAATCTTCAGCTGCAAGTTCAACAACAAGTCCATGGTCTTTAGCATATTCCACTACCTTTACGGCATCATCAAGCATTTCCTCTTGAGATTTTTTCAATTTGTACTTTAAATGCAAGTCAGAAGTGGGAACTACAACATTAACTGCATCCACATCACATTCCAAGCAGTAATCAACATCCTTGATTAATGTTCTTGAAAAGCTTACGATTTCTGCCTTAAGTCCTTGTGAAGTGATTAATTTAATAGCTTCCCTTTCACCTTCAGAGGTGATTGCAGATCCTGCTTCAATGGAGTTTACTCCTATTTCATCCAATTTGGTAGCTATTCTTAATTTTTTCACTGCATTTAGGGAGATTCCTGGTGTTTGTTCACCGTCCCTTAATGTGGTGTCTAATACTTCGATTTTCATTTTTCCACTTCTTTATTGTGATTAAATAATTTTCATATAATTTTCTTTAATAATTCTCATTAATTATTTTCATAGATTTATCAAAATTCTATTTATTCTTATTTTTCCATCTGTTCTCTAAACCATTTTACAGTTTCTCTTAACTGCTCTTCAAACTTATCCTCTTCTGGCTTAAAGTTGATTTTTTCAAGATTGCTTATGTCTGCAAGTGAGTGTTTGATGTCTCCTGGACGTTCATCAAGGTATTTTACAGGAATCTCTGATTCAAGAACATCACTTACAATATCAAATAAATGGTTAATGGTCATTGATTTTCCCAATGCCACATTAACAATACCATTATAATCAGATTCAGCAGCAGATATGTTTGCTTTAGCAATTTCATCTACAAAGATAAAGTCTCTGCTTTGCTCTCCATCACCATAAATTACAGGGTTTTCCCCTTTTAGAATTGCAGATATGAACTTTGGAATAACTGCTGCATAAGGTGAATTTTCATCTTGTCTAGGACCAAAGACATTGAAATATCTAAGTGCAACATAATTCAAGCCATAAGCTTCATAGAAAGATTTCAAGTATAATTCAATACTTGCCTTTTGAGCTGCATAAGGTGAACAAGGCATAGGAAGCTCTGTTTCCTTAAGTGGCATATTTAGGTTTTCTCCATAAACTGCAGATGATGATGAGAAGACTATCTTCTTGATGTTGTTGTTTTTACATGCAATCAATAGCTTAACGGTAGCATCAATGTTTGTTTCATTGTAATCAAGAGGTTCTTCCACACTTCCAGGAACGCTTACCTTAGCTGCAAGGTGGAATACATAATCCTTGTCCTTTAAAATCTCTTCCAAATCACATTCTAAGAGATCTTCTTCAATCAAAGTCAAGTTTTCATGATCAGGATTTTTCAAGTTTTCCATTTTTCCAGAGGATAGGTTGTCTATGATGGTTACATTATTGTTTTCTAAAAGCTTTTCAACAATATGTGAACCTATGAATCCACATCCTCCAGTAACTACAATTTCTTTATTTTCCATTATATCTGGTCCTTAATTTATAATGTAAAAATGATTTATAATTTTTTTTAAATATTTTATTTTCAATTTATATATTTTCTATATTAGTATAGATTTATAAATTTAATACTATTTTAATATTTTGTAATTTCAACAAAAATGCTTTTTTAAAATTTTATAAAAAAAATTTAAATATGGATGCCAAATTAATTTTTAGGAAGACCTAAATATCTAGCCCATATCTGCTTGTTTTTTCCTAATTTGTAATAATTTTTATTTATTTTGTATTAAGTCTATCCACAATTTTTAATTTTTGAAAATATCTAAAAAATGTGCTATTTTTTCGACTTGGCATTAAGTAATAAAAGATATATATTATATAAAAACATAATATTAACTATGATTAGTATAATTGCTAATGGATTTCAATTTTTTGTGAATTACATAGTGGCTATTATAGTAGCAATAGTCTTAGGCTTAGCCTTAAGATTGCCGCTTCTTCCAGAAAAACCAATAAGGTTTTCATGGACTACAAGTGCACTATTTCCAACTCCTGTTTTTGCTATAGGAATCTTAGCTATTTTTTATTCATTGAATATATTCTGGATTTATGATGGATTGGTTCTTGCAGTTTTAGTGGGAGCTTTCTCAGCTATTTTTGTAAAGTATCTATTCGATTATATCTTCCCAAATCCTCAAGGAGGTAGTGAATAATGGATCTAATAATTGGCTTAATATTAGCAACCATAATCTCTTGGCTTAATTTTGTAATAGTGGATACATTCCTTGGCCTTCCTGAAGCTCCAGGAGTTAAAGGGGCAAAAACTGTAGGATATTCCATTAAAAATAGGAAAGGAGATTTGGCAGGAGGATTCTTCCAAGGAAACATCTTATGTTCTCCAGACGCTTCAGCTGGAACATTGATGGCTTCTATTGGATTCTATATACTTGGAATTCAAGGCGGATTGATTGCTGCTTTGCTTGTTTATATTGGAAACAGGTTATGTGCAGATCCAGGTTATGCTGGAACAACTGGTGCTTTGACCATGACACTACTCATATTCATATTCTCATTCGTTGGAATCACTCCAGAGATGTTCATTTGTGGAATGGTAATTGCTATATTCACTATTCAAGGAATTCACCATCCAACAAGTTCAAGATTACTTGGAAAAATTGCAAAATCCTTTGGTAGATATACTAAATATGAATAATTAAAATGACTAATAAAAATGATTTAAATCATTAAAAGTGAATTAAATTAAAATTAAATAAAATTAATAAAAAATACAAGGTTAAATTATGTTTATTAAAATTATTGGAGTTATTACAATCTTGATGGCTTTAAGAGCAGTAATAACCAAAGATAGGGCAGAAAAATTACTTTACATAAATGTAATAGGATTCTGTGTATCTGCATTGGTTGCATTGTATATCCAAACTCCATTTGGTCTTGTATTAGCTGCAGCTTTCTTTATCTCTTCAACAGTTGGAGCAAATGCAATTGCTTACAGCTTAAAGGATTTGGAAGATGAGATTACCTATGATAGGAATATGGAAGAGCATAAGGAAAACTAAATTTAAGAATTATACTTACTCATTATTTTTAAAATAATAGAAATGGGATAAAATGTTAGAATTTATTGATTTGACAACAATATCAATTGCTTTGATGATTATAGGTGCTATTGGCGTTGTCCTACTTAAAAAACCATTGGATAAAGTTATAATGGTTTCTGTTTTAGAAGCAGGCTTGTTCTTGGCTATTGTAAGCTTCAGATATTTGGATGTTGCTTTTTTAACTGCTGTTCTTGACCCATTGTCTATTATTGTATTTTTACTCGCTTTAATTAAAATAAACGAAGTGCGCAAATCACAATTAAATGATTACTCTACAGTTCCTAAAATGCTTAAAAGCACAGAAAATCGTGAAAAAAACTCAGAAGGTGGTAAATAATGTTTAATCTTGCTCTTTGGGTTTATGTAGGTTTGGCGCTTGCTATTTTTGGAAGTCTTGCTGCTGTTTGGGGTCCTGGAGTGAAAGACCCTGTCATAAGAACAATCAATACTGAAGTGGCATCTGTAGGAGTTTCATTAATCTTACTTACTTACAATTCTACATTAGCTCTATTAACCTTGATTGCAACTACAATCATCGTTACATTGATCTTGTTTAGAGCTATTTCTCGTTTAGAAGAGATAGGAGCTGATGTATAATGTTTATTGATTTATTAAAAACTGAAAAATCAGTTTCATTAATGCTGGGAGGGAGACTAAAATGCCTAAAATAGCCAAATTATGGAATAAGTTAGCAGATCCAAAGAATATTCCTAGATTATTTGCTCTAATTTTAGGTTTGCTCTTGATTGCTGGATTCTTAATTCCTGTAGGATTGAATACAGATCAAATCTATACTCGTCCAGCTCCCCAAAGTCAAATGGATGCAGGCCTTGCAATTGCACCATATGATAGAGGTGGGGAAATTTTGGAAAGTCCTGGTGTTACAGAAGCCCAATATCCTGAAAATTCCCAAAATCTGGGTTGGATCAATTCATATATGACTCCAATAGCTGATATGTTGAAAGGTATCTCTCCATACTTTGGAACAAGTATCTGTGCATCTCCAGGTGGTGTTATAGATGAAATCCTTTACTATACAAGAGGTTTTGACACTATCTTGGAATCCTCAATTCTTATGATGGCATTCATCATTGCATCATGGTTAGCGATTAACTTCACTATGGATAGAAAAGAGGAGAAAGGCAAAGGGGATATTGAAGAAGATGTGAAAAGAGCTATTGCAAGTTCTGACAGAATAGCCAGTGAAGTTGAGATGAGCAATCGTAAAGCTCGCCAAAAGCAAGCTAAAAAGGAGTTCAGGTGATTAGATGGTTGCAAGTATAGTACCTCAATTTGTTCCTGCCTTCTATAGTTCAATGTATACCACAGCATTGTATGGTGGTTTGATTGTAGCTTTCATTGGTTTGATTGGAATTGCAATGGAAAAAAGAGACATTCAGGTTCTCATATTAACAGACATTGTAGGCTTGGCTATGCTTATTGTTGTAGCTGCTGTAGGAACCGATTTGTCTGAAGCATTGATTCTTCCTGGTTTGGTAGTGGAATTGGCAGAGATCATGGCTATATCTGAGATTTTAATATCTCGTGAAATGAGAAAGAAAGATGTGCATACCTCATTTACACCAATGCCTTTGAATATTGACATGGAAATTATGACAACCTCTCCTAATTTCATTGCATTGCTGTTGATAGGATATGGTGTATTCCTCTCTGGTTTTACTGGTGGTGCAGTAGCTGGTGGAGGTATTGTAATTTATGTATTGAGCAGAAAGGTTAGAGGATTGCCTGTTGTTGTTCTTGATGGTGTAGGAGCAATATCCGGTATATCTTGGTGCTTATGGATTATAGGATTCCTATTCTTCTTCATATTGCCTCAATACTGGTTGCTCAGCTTATTCCTCGCTGCTTTAGGATTGCTCTTGAAAGTGGCATCAAAGATTGGATTGATTGGAATCTTGATGAGGGAAGAATACGGAAGAAAATAATCAATTATTGAAATTCATACTTATAAATTATTATCAAATGAACTTTAAATTTAAGTAAATCAAAAAAGGAGACTGTTAAATGCTTATAGAGAATTTAGGTGGAAACTTGATGGGAACAATTCCTTTAGGAGATATTGTTCTTTATTTAAACCCTCTCCACATATTCCTGTTTGTGACTATACTTGTCTTTACAGCATTGATAGCTATTAGCCGTACTGAAACTCAAGTTGAAGCCATGTTCGGCTCTCTTGATGAAAATAAGGTTTCAGTAGGGAAAAAGGAATTTAAGCAAAGGAGATTCTTGGCTATCATCTGTGGTATAGCTACTGCAGGGGCTATGATTACTGGAGACTTGTTTAACTTTACCTTATTCATGGCTTTGATTGGTATTGTGAATATTGGTATTGTTTCTGCCGTTAAGCAAGTGGATGTTTTAAATTCTGCTTATCAATATGGTTTGATTGCCATGATGTGCGGTTTGCCGCTCTTTGGTGGTGCAGCTATGATATTGGCAGCTACCGGTACATTAAGCCTATTTGAACTTGCTGCAATCCCTGCAAGCCCAATGATGATATTCGGTGCGCTTGTAATGTTGATTGGAGTTTGTGGTGAAAGCGGTATAGCACCATTCTTTGCAAGTAAGGCAGAAATGTTCAGAACTCCTGGATCTCCATTCATATTGATTATCCACTTAAGTTCATTGTTTATCATTGTCAGATTTGTTGAAATCTTATTAACTATACTATAACTTAAATAAATAACTTAAAATGAAGTAAATAATTTAAAATGAAATAAATAACTTAAAAATCATATTTATTAAATTATTATTAAATAGAAGGTCGATAAAATGAATAAAATAAAAATAGCTAGTTATATTATCTTGATTGCGTCAGTATTAGCTATCCTTTATGCTTTAATATTTAACCCTGCTGATTGGATAGTCTATGCAATAGCTATTGTTTGTATACCATTTTTAGTGCTTTCATTTGGACTTTTAACAATGTCTAAACCAATAAAAGAGGAAGAGGAGGAAAGAAGAGAAGAACCATTTACAGGTTATTAATAAGCTCTCTTCGCAGATATTATGAATCTAATGGCTCAAATTTTAATCAATGTAATAATTGCTTTCCTTGCCGGTAGTCTTTTATTAGGTTTCCACAGAAAGGTTATGGCAAGAGTCCAATTAAGGCCAGGACCTCCTATTATACAGTACTTATTGCATTCATTGAAATTTTTCTTTAAGGAGACAACATTCCCAAAAACAGCTTCAATACCATTTTATATAGGCATTACAGTTATTTTAGCAGGCATTTGGGTTACTGGAGTAATTGTAGGTCCAGTTACAAAAGGTTCCTTAATGATTCTATTCGGTATCTATGCAATTCACAAGATTGTCGAGCATAATGCAGGATCCTCATCAGGTTCTCCATATGGTAAGGTAAGTTGTGTAAGGGCTGTTTTCTCAGCAGCTGGAGAATTGCCGTTATTTGCTGTAATTGCTGTCATATTCCTTTTAACTGGAACTATGGACATCAGTGGAATTATAGCTTATCAATCAGTTCACGGTCCTTTGTTCTTCCAATTACCTCTTGCAGCGATTATGTTCTTCACATTGATAGTTACAAAATCTCCATATTCTCCTTTTGCAATCACAAAAGGAAAGGAAATCATATCAGGATTTGAAACTGAACATTTCGGTATGCTTAGAGGATACATAATGTTTTCAGAATCAATCGCATGGTATATTCTATTATGGATATTCTTAACAATATTCTTTGGACCGATTTCCGTTGTCGGATACTTGATTGGGATGATTGTAATCTGTATCATTACAGGATTTATCAATGCTACAACTCCTATGTTGAATCCAAACCATTCCGTAATGGCTCAAATATCCATTGCTGTTATCTGTACCGTCGGTTCAATAATTATGATTGTTATTTAAAAATAAATAATGAACATTACGAAAAAAATTCATTAAAATTTATAAAATAAATAAAATTAAAAAATCTATAAAATTAATTAAAAATTAATAAGAAG
>NZ_JAZNIB010000351.1:0-12623 GCF_045577275.1 Methanobrevibacter sp. | reverse complement strand
TAGAGTAATAACCGAACTTGGAAAAAGCAAATTGGAAAAAGGATTGATTTACGATCAGGTTGACTTCACATTTTCAAAATTCGAGGAAAGAATATATCTGACTAATTTTGACTACAATAAGAAAGAAGGAAACGTAATCGTGAACACCTCAAACATCCTTGACAACAAGGCCTTTGACATAATAAAGGAAGTCTTTGCTGCAGGGGTTTGTGTAAGTCCATTAATCAACGCCAAAAAAACAGAAATCAACGGCAAAAAAGGATATGTGATGAAAACAATCTGTGGTACAACAATAGATGGTGTGTTCCTAAAGAATGGAATACCTTCAATCCCACAATACGGAGGGCTTGTTGAAATAGAGGATTACTGCCCTACAAAATTTTCAGAGCTTATCTCCTATAAGAAAACATCAATCACTCCTTTAGATGCATTCATCGCTAAGGATATGACTTCTGTTTTGGATGTTGTGGAACATGGAACTGGAGCAATTCCTGCAAACTTTAGAATCATTCCTGGAAACAGTGTTGAAAAGGCAAAGGAAATCATCCAAAAACTTGAAAAGGTAGGAATCGGCGGAGTTCTTGAGATAGGAGAAATCAGCGAAAACATATTAGGAATTCCTGTGCCTGAAGGAATGGTTGGAATCTCAATCATCGGAGGAATCACCCCATTCTGTGCAGCACAGGAAAGGGATTATAAGGTTGACATAAAGACTGGTGAAGAATTCATTGACTATAATAAGCTAAAAGAGCTGGAATCCTCAAAACATAAAATAAAGCCTGCCAAAAGGATAGACTATAAGAAAACCCCATTCATACTTACCAAATCATTGAATAGAATGAATCAGGTGGATTATAATCTTGAAAACAATACTGGAAATATTGTGGCGAACATATCTTACTTGAATAAGTCTGATTTGGATGATGCATTAAGCATCATGAAAAAGACATATAAAAGCCTTCCAAAATATATGAATCCTCATTTTGATATAGTGGAACATCCAACTGATGAGAATAAAGTGGGAATAGCTACAGTCTGCAGCTTGTCCATTGATGGAATCCTAATCAAAAATGGCATAATGAGCACCCCAAGATATGGAGGATTATTGGAACTTGGAAAGCCGCCGCTATTTGTAGAAATGATTTCCTACAACGGTTCATCAATCGATCCACATAAGATATTCATCTTCAAGAACCTTACCCAAATAGCAAAAAGGGGAAATCCAAAGAAAATACTCGCTTCCATTAAGGAAGTGCCATACATTGCAAGACCTGAATGTGAAGAGATCTTGGATAAAATTAATGAAAATGGAATACCTATCTTTAAAGTAGGTAAACCAAGAGAATTGGTCTACAATGCAAAAGTGGACAACTATAACTTTGGAATTGTAACAGGAAGTGGCCTAAATTCAATAGCTGCAATCAAGGAAAAGGGAATAGCTATTGAGGCAAAAGCGGTTGAAACAATTTTACCTATTGAAGATATGAAACTAATTTATGAACAATAATTTTTATAAATTTGATTTCATATTTTAAACTTTTTTAAACTTTTTTAAACTTTTTTTAACTTAAATCCATAAACATTTTTAATAAAAAAACATTAATGATATGAATTTATTTTACCAAACTCATTTTAATAAAAAATAAAAATCCTAATTTTTTAAAAATCTGAGAAAACAAGATAAATATAAATTGTAATCGATATGAAAATATTTATATATCAGTAAAATATTAAATAATAGTATATCATGACAATTAAATTCTAATTTAAGAAAGGGAACGAATGAGGAAAACTTTAATTGAATGAAAATTGGTTATTTATTAAAAATTATCCATATAATCAATTATTTTTTTAATGCTTAATTTTATTCTCTTCATTTAGAAGAGACATAGACAAATATTAGAACAAGGATCACACCACTAGATTTTAGTTGATGTGCAAGATTAACTTATTCGAAACTTTCTTTTTAATAATATTGGTTATTGTTTAATGTCTGATAATGCTATTTATAAAATCAAAAAAGGAGAGTAAAAATGAAATCTAATAGAATATTAATTATTGCTGTTTTAGCATTAATCGCAATTATTAGTGTAGGTTCCTGTGCTGCAGGATTTTTAGACTTCCTCGGCGGCGAACCTGATTTAAATGGACAAGAAGTTAATTTAGCTGCAGCGGCTAGTTTAAAAAATGTTTATGATGATGAATTAATTCCTATGTTTGAAGAAAAATATCCTGGTGTAAAAGTAACTCCTACCTACGCTTCAAGTGGAGATTTGCAAACCCAAATTGAAAACGGATTGGAAACAGACGTATTCATGTCTGCAGCTACCAAACAAATGGATGCTTTAGCTGATGAAGGTTTAATCGACAATGACACTATTGTAGAATCTTTAGAAAACAAAGTTGTCTTAATCGTCCCTGCTGATTCTGATGCTAACATCACTTCATTTGAAGATTTAAAAGATGTGGAAGGCACCATCGCAATCGGCGACCCTGAATCCGTACCTGCAGGTCAATACGCTAAAGAAGCATTGACCAACCTCGGTATTTGGGATGCAGTTGAATCCAAATTATCTTTAGGTACTGATGTAACTGCTGTATTAAACCAAGTAGCTCAAGGATCTGCTGACTGCGGTATTGTATATGCTACCGATGCTAAATCCACCGATGATGTAAAAGTCATTTGTGAAGCTCCGGATGATGCATTAGAAACCCCAGTTATTTATCCAGTAGCTGTAATCCAAGATGCAAACGATGCAGATGCTGCACAAAAATTCGTTGACTTCTTGCAAACCCAAGAAGCTCAAGACAAATTCGTTGAGTATGGATTTACAATTCATGAATAAGTTATTATGAATCATTCATGTGAATAAGCAATAATTTGAAAAAAAATGATTTGCATTATTCATATGAATAATCATTTTAAAAATGCTTTTTTTAAAGAAAAAATTATTTAGATGAATATTTTTTAAGATAGAATTATTTAATATTAAATTATTTATGTAAATAATTTTATAGTACTTAATGAGATATTTATATATATTATCAATATGAATAATTTAATATTAATTAAGGAGAAACAGACATGACAGATTGGTCCCCAATTTTCATCTCAATGAAAACCGCAAGCCTATCCATTTTCATAACCTTTTTCCTAGGTTTGATAGTTGCTTGGGGTCTTGTTAAGATGAAAAACGACACAGCAAAAATTTTACTTGACGGCGTATTCACATTGCCTCTCGTATTGCCACCTACTGTAGTGGGTTTCTTTTTATTATGGATCTTTGGTGTCAGAGGACCTATAGGTAGCTTTTTTATAGAATTCTTTGCATATAAAATAGCTTTTTCATGGCCTGCAACTGTCATTGCAGCAGTAGTTATGTCTTTTCCTTTAATGTATCGTTCTGCCAGAGGAGCATTTGAACAGGTCGATTCCAACCTATTGGATGCAGGCCGTACATTAGGCATGTCAGAGTGGAATATCTTCTGGAAAGTTTCATTTGCAAACGCATTGCCCGGAATACTCAGTGGAGGAATTCTTGCTTATGCACGTGGTTTAGGAGAATTCGGTGCAACAGCAATGCTTGCAGGAAATATTGCAGGACAAACCAGAACACTCCCTATAGCAGTTTATTCAGAAGTGGCTGCAGGTAATATGGGAGCAGCTTTCAACTATGTAATAGTCATTGTCTTCATAGCATTCATAGTGATTTTCATTATGGATTATGTTACTTTGAGAAAGGAAAAGCAATGGAGACACGATTAAAATATTTTGTGATTAAATTATGATTAATAATTAATTATTCTATTTTTAGTTTTCGAGGAAGGATTATGAGCAATAAAAAATTAAAGGTAAATATTCAAAAGAAACTTAAGGAATTTAATCTGGATGTTGATTTTGAATTGGAAAAAGGTTGTTTAGGTATTCTCGGTCCTTCCGGTTGCGGTAAAAGTATGACATTGAAATCCATTGCAGGTATTGTAAATCCTGATACTGGTGTCGTAAGTTTAACCACAGATAAAGAAACCACTTATTTTGATTCTGAGAAAAAGATTAACCTAAAACCTCAAAAAAGAAATGTAGGTTACCTGTTTCAAAACTATGCATTGTTTCCCAACATGACCGTTGAGGAAAACGTTGCCATCGGATTATCTAAAAATGAGGATAAGAATAGCCTACCTGAAATAATCAAACGTTTTCACTTGGAAGGACTGGAAAAAAGATATCCTCGACAATTGTCTGGAGGCCAACAGCAAAGGGTTGCCTTAGCCCGTATAATGGCTTACGGTCCAGACGTCATATTATTGGATGAACCATTCAGTGCAATGGACACTTTCTTGAAGGAACAGTTACGTCTCGAACTTGTAAATTCACTAAGAGATTTTGATGGATTTTCAATTTTGGTTACCCACAATCGTGATGAGGCATTCCAGTTTTGTGATGAGCTCATCATATTGGACCAAGGCAAAGTCATAGCAAAAGGCAACACTCATGAAGTGTTTGAAAACCCTAAAAAGGTTCAGGTTGCAAGACTTACAGGATGTAAGAACATTTCAAAAATAGAGATTATAGACGATCATCATGTCAAATCCTTGGATTGGGGACTTGAGCTTGAAACATCAAAAGAGATTCCACCTACTACAAGCCATATTGGAATAAGGGCACACGATTTCTCTCCCGCTCAAAAAGATGATCTAAATTCATTTGATACTGAAAACTCATCAAAAATAGAAATGCCATTCGAATGGGAAATTACATTGGCAAACGGTTTATGGTGGAAACGTGACAAGCAAATCCATGAACATGAATTTGAGGTTCCAGATTATTTAAAAGTAGACCCTAAAAACATTATATTGTTGGAAGAGTAAAAATTCAAAAATTAGTTAAAAATATAGAAAATATAAAAAATAAAAAGAAAAAAAGGAAAAATAAAAAGGATAAATAAAAAAGAATTAAAAGGATTAAAAGGATTAAAAGGATTAAATTACTTCAATATAAACAGATTCCTTAGATTCATCCTTTGGATAATGATGCAATTCAATAATATCCTCTTTATACTCTTCAAAGTCAACTTCAATAGTGTCAGAAATGATTTCACCATCTAAAGCTATCATCACTCTGCAACTTGGCTTTCCTCTAAAGTCAGAAAGATCCACACCTAAGACATCTCCTTTAGCAGAGACACGGTTGTATGCAATATCAACCTTATCAAATTCTTTAAAATTATTTTTAATGTAATCGAGAACTTCATCAGAAGTCATTGTTAATTCCTTATCGACCATTTTTAAACCCCCATAGAGATTAATTTAAATATTTTTATTTCGACTATATTTATATCAAATATTTAATTATTAATTTTTATTTCTTTTATTTATTAAATTTTTTAAAAGATTTTAATAATTATGTTATAATATAATGTTTCTAATATATAAAATTATTTGTATTTATTCAAACTAATAGATGGCCTATAAAAAAAATTATAATGAAAATGAAAAGATTGAAGCTATAATGTAGCTTCAACAATGATGAGTTTGTCTTCATCTCCACCAGGCATATGACGGAACTCAATGATTTCATCCTTAACCTTATGCAAATCAATATCTACAGCTTGATTCAACAATTCACCATTGAGCTGAAGGGAAAGGATCAAACCTTCACCGGTTTCCTCATCTTCTGGAGTAAGTCCAAGTACAGTACCTGGAGCAAAAACTCTGTTGTATGACAATTCAAAAATGTCATCTACTTTCACATTATTTCTTACATATTCTATAATATCATCTGGGTCCATCACTATCTCTTTGACCATATTTACACCTTTGATACACAATACCATTTAAATTAAAGATATGATTAATAATTCTAATATTAATATCAATAAATGATAATTTAATCAATTAAGAAAATAATTAAATTAAATCAAAATCATTGACTTCAAATAACAAGTCCCAATTGATTAAATTATGATTTAGAAGTTTAAAAAATTTGAATTTTGAAATAAGTAAAAAAATAAAAAAATAAAAAAAAGAAGAAAAATATAAGAAAAAGAGAAAGAGCTTATTGAGCTCTGTATTCTCTAATTGCGTTATATTCGTCGTCTTCTTCAATCCAAGTAGATAATCTGTCTCTGTTTTTCTCAGCATCGATAATTAAGGTACCTTTACCGTTTAAAGCAATGTCCCCTTTGTATTCGATGTATCTACCAGGGTAAACAATACCATCTAATTCAGGATCGGTTACGATTCCTTGTTCTACGAAACCTTCGAGTAATCTTCCGACTTTTCCGTGAATTACGATGTTACCGTTTTTCATTTGTCCACCAGGCCAACGGTTTACGTTACCGTCAATTTCAATGGTACCTTTGGTCATGTGGATACCTGCGAGAATATCACAGTCACCTAAAACGTGGATTTTACCACCGACTAAACATTCACCACATTGTTTACCAGCATTTCCGTGGATAATGATTTCTCCACCGGACATACCTCTCCATTCACCAATGTATGAAGCACCACAGAATTCTTTGGTGTCACCGAAAATTTCAAGTTTACCACCAGTCATTTCACGACCAGCGTGAGCTGCTACATTACCGTAAACAGTTACTAATCCGCCAGCCATTTCTGCACCAACGTGAAGGTCTGCATCACCGTTAACAACTACTTCACCAGCACTCATTTTACAACCGATGTATTTTACTCTGTTACAATCTCCGTTTAAAATCATTTTGACTTCAGCAGGAGATTCTGCTTCTCCTTCAACAGTGATGTCAAAGTAATCAGTGATTGGGAATCTGGAGTTACCTACAGGTACTTTGTATTCTGCAAAGTCCTCTTCAGTCCAAGAGTAAATGTTATCAGTGATTAACTCATCAAATTCTAAAGCAATTGAAGAAGTTTTCTTTTGATCAAAAGTTATAGTTTTCATTAATAAACACTCTCCTTATTTAGCTTCTACGTCCACTCTAGTTGGGTTTGGTACATAGTGGTCGTGTACTTGATAGTTTTCCCATTTGACAGAATAGTATTGGGTAAAGAATGGCATTATACTGTCGATAATTTGTTTTTCTTCTTCTTCGTATCCTATGACGTTAGTCCAAATGGTGTGGCTTTGTTTAGTGGAAACAATGTCACCATCTTTAACAACGATTTGACCATCTTTGATAGTGTAGTAAGCGTTACTGAATGCTTTTTCGACACCTTCAGGATCTTTGGATGGGTCAAAGTCATTAGGGTTAATGTCATATACAGCAATATCTGCGTTGTAGCCAGGGGTGAGTGCACCTCTGTCTTGGAATCCGTGGATTCTTGCAGGAGCTGCTCTGGAAATAGTAGCTATTTCGTAGAAGTCGTATTCTCTGTCAAGACCAGCTAAGCCAGTTCTTTTGGAAGCCCATTTGTGTACTTCACCATTGTCAATCATAGACATCCTTTTCTCAGCACTCATTAACCAGGAGATGATCTTTGGATATCTGATGAAAGGACCTGCGTTAGGGTGGTCAGTGGTTAAACATACTTGCCATGGGTTTTTAATGTGCAAGAACAATTCAAGACCAATAGCCCATTGTAAGGTACTTACTGGAGTTTTTGGAGAGTAAATACATGGAATGATACCAGCTGCGGTTTCACATTCAATGTCTTTGTTAGCCCATTTTAATCCAGAAATCTTGAACAAGTCGTATTCCATAGGAGCGTCTGCAGTCATTGTAGTGGTTTCGTCGAAAGTTACTTGACCTACGTCACAAGTTACGTATGGGTTTTTGTTGATGAAGTCAGCAACTTCTTCAGCACCGGATGCTGCATCTTTCCAACTGTTACCAGTGTAAGAGTGGAACTGTGCGTGAGTACAGTGAATGGTTTGATCTCTTACTCCAGCAGATGCTTTAGTAGATTTTGCAATGTCTTTGATAGAGTCTAAAGTTGCAATAGTAGTTGGTACGTTTCCTGGGTGACCTAAATCATTAGGGTGGATGTGTATAGAGTGAGGAAGACCTAACTGTTCGTTAGCTTTTGCTAAAGCTCTTACAACTTCTCTGGAGGTTACGTCAAAGTATGGAGCTTTGTCATCGTATCCGTGTACGTTCATACCCCAACCCCATGCTTCTGAACCACATGGGTTTACGATTTTTACACCGTATCCTTTAGATACTCTTAACATTGCTGCAATAAATGCTGCTAAGTCATCGATTCTGTTTTCTCTTGCATATTCCATTACGAACCAGTTGTTACCAAATAATGGTAATGGGTTAATGTCGATGTTAGGAATAGTGTTGATTTCTTCATGTGTGTGTTTTGCTTCTAAAGGAGGCATAGCTGCTTCACAAACAGTACCGTATCCCATTCTTGAGTATCTGTATCCAGTGGTAGGACAACTTGGGATAGAGAAACCAGCTTCAGCTCTGGTTACTTTTGTTTTTTGAGCTACTCCTCTTCTTTCGTCTTCTGGTCTGTATAATCTACCTACAACCAATTTTGGTCCTGCAACGTGAGCGTGAGGGTCTACACCAGCAGGCATTACAATTTTATCAGTGACGTCTAATACTTCAGCGTCAGCGGATACATCTTCAACGATTTTACCATCTTTGAAGCAGATATCCATTTTTTCTCCGTTTACTTCATTAGCAGGGTCGTAAACGATACCGTTTTTAAGTATATATTCCATTAAAATCACCTTACTTATCTAAGAGACATGCGAGACCTTCATTAGGAACGTATTTTTCTGCTACGTTAGGTTCTTCTCTGAGTTTCATTACTCTTTCTTTCAATTCACGTACAATCCATTCGTCATCACGACAGGTTTCAGGTTTGTCGATAGCTTTTTTCATCCAGATAGGAACACCATCCATACGGTAACTGGTACCTCCACATTCTACGGAAATGAATGATCCCGGAAGTACTACGTCAGCGAGTTCGGTAGATGGTCCCCAGTGAATATCGATTTGGATAACTGGAATGTCAGCTAAGTGTTGGTTTGCTCCATTAGGGAAGTGAGCACCAGGGTCTGCTGCAATTACCATGAAACAGTCAGGTTCTTTTCTTACGAGTAAGTCAATAGTGTTGGTTTCACCCATCATATATCTTCCGTATCCTCTACAGAAGTCTACACCGAATGCCCAACCGGTTTCGTAAGCCATGAAGATGTTGAAACCGTTTACGTTAAAGTGACCTCTCATTGGAGTAAGTCCCCATTTACTGTTGGTGTTTAAGTCTTGTACTAATTTAATCGCAATGTCAATGTTTCTTTGTTTTCCTAAGGTGTGAGTTAAACCTAAACCGAAGAAGAGAACACCGAATTCTGCAGCTTCCATTTCAGCAGCTAATTCATAGATGTCTTCAGCTGGAATACCGGAAACAGATTCAGATTGTAATTTTTTACCTTTTAATACAGCTCTTAAAGCGTTGTAGAAACCGTAGTCTCCGTTTTGTTCGAATCCAATCCATTTGTCAGACATTTTTGCAGTGTCTGAAAATTTAGGGTCCATAGTAATAACGGTTCTGTCGAATCTACCTCTTTGTCTGAAATATCCTCTAGGGAATGCTGCATATCTTGCTAAGTGTCTTGGGTGAGAGTTCATAGCGTTACTACCAGAGTATGCAATAACGTCAGCTCTGTTTTTAACTTCCCCTAAGGTTTGGATAGGGTAACCTGCGTTTTGCATAGCTTGTAAACTTGGTCCGTGACAGATAGTTGCTTGGTTATCTAATACAGCACCAATATATTCACCTAATTCTACACCTTCTTTCATACATTCAGTAGAAGTTTCAGACCAACCGTAGAATACAGGTCTTACAGATTCAGCAATGTATTTTGCTGCAGTGTCAAGAGCAGTATCCCAGTCTACTTCTTCAAGAACTCCTTCTTCGTTTCTTACCATTGGTACAAGTAATCTTTGGTCCATATCTTCCATTACTTTACTTGCACCTAATCTGCATGCGTGTCTTACAGCAACTACGTGACCGTCTTTGACTAAGAAGTCTAAGTCGTCACAGTTACATCCACAAAATGCACAAGTACAATTTTCTACAATGTGATCGTAATCAGTTACAGGTGGTTCATATGTCATGATCAATCAACTCCTCCCATTTACGTCCGTTATAAACTGGTCTTTCACCTAATGATTCCATGTTTTCTACAACATCATCATCTTCTTCATCAACATATTTTTTGTATACCCATCTCATTAAGTCTGCCATTAATAAAACTTTTCTGTCAGTTTTTTCAACGGTAGCCATAATACCTTTGTAAGTAGGGTCTGAACAACAGTAGGTTTCGTGGCTTACAATAGTGTTAGCCCATGGACCTTTACATACAAAGATGGTACCTTCGTGAGGAGCATCTCTGGATTTTGCTGCGTTTAATACAACTTCACCATAGTCAGTTTTTACAAGTACGGTGTCCCAGTTTTTTACACCTAATTTTACCATGTCACGAGGATCCATGTAACAGGTACCGGAAGCGTTTTTATATTCTTCTTTTAAGGTAGAACCTCTTTTCTTACAAGCTCCTTGATATATGTCAGAACCAGTGTTTAACATACATTTGAGTACTTTGGTAGTACCTTCTTGAGCTACGTTTTCTAAATCTCCAACTACTGGTCTTTCTAAATAAGTATTTGCATAATGCATGTTATCACTCCTATTCTAACCATATAGCTTCAGTAGGACAGAACATTTGGCAAGTACCACATTTGTCACATTTGTCCACACTGAATAATTTAATAAATCCGTTTTCAACCATCATAATAGTTTCGGTTGTTTTGGAACCATGTCCACCAGCGTTTTCTGGGCTGATTGAAGCGTTTACAGGACATGCGATAACACATACTCCACAACCTAAACATTTATCTTGATCTACTTTAAGTTCCATATATAATCACCAATCAAATTAATTTTTTAAAGCTTCGAATGCTGCAATCCAAGATTTAGAACTAGTTGGGGTGTAATCGATGTCAGTTCTAGTTACGGTTAAAGCTCCGTTAGGACATGCTTTAGCACATGCACCACAGTGGATACAGTAATCTTCTTCTTTAACTAAGTGAGTTCCTCTGTCTCCAGGACCAGATGATTTAGGGAAGGATAATACATTACATGGACATACATCAATACATGCACCACAGGTACCACATTTTTCTTCATCGATTTCGAGAGTACCTTTAAATGCTTGTTTTACAGTAGCTGCGTCTGCAGGACAGACTCCTTCACACCATCCACATTTAATACAAGTTTCTTTGTCGATAATTGCATTACCGGTAATTGCTGCTTTAGCAGGGTCGAGGTCATATTCACCGTAGGAACAGGATCTACATACTGCTTTAATAGCGTTAACAGGACATGCTTTTTTACATACGAGACAGTATACACATTTTTCTTTGTCAATAACAATGCTTTCTTCACCGGTGGTTTTGTCTACTACAATAGCTTCTGCAGGACATAATTCAGCACAAGCACCACAGTAAATACAGTCATCTTCACATACTTCGATTTCACCAGTTACTAAGTCAGCTCTGTTAGGTAAAGTTCTGTCGATAGTAATGGAAGCTCTTGGACAAGCTGCTTCACATTTTTTACAGAATAAACATTTGTCTTCATCGATTTCAGCTGAAGCGACGAGACTTGGATAAGCTTCATTTTCTTTAATGGATACTCCACCAATGGTGAGTTCTAAAGCACCAGCTGGACATACTCCACTACACATACCACAGAGAACACATTTGTCTTCAGCAATGCATAATTTTGCTTTAACTTCATTGTCGTTTTTGAAAAGAGCGTAATTTTGTGCAATCTTTTCATGACCACTGAAATAAGTTTCTGTGTATTTACGTTCAATAGGAGCTACTTCATCGAGACAAATAGCTTCTACTGGACAGGTTGCTTCACAAAGGCCGCAACCAATACAAACGTGATCTTTAAAGGACAAAATTCTGTCTTCTTCTGCTGATCTTTTTATATTGAAGTTTTTACCTTCAATTTCTTTAACGTTAACCATTTTTTACCTCCAAAATTTTAATAGAATTTGTTGGACAGCCTTCAACACACATAAGACAGCCACAACAATAACGGGGGTTTATTTTTGCTTTAAGTGAGTCTAAACTAATAGATTTCACTACACACAAATCTACACACAATCCACAACCAATACATCCATCATCTATCTGTGGTTCATAATGATTCATATTAAAAATCTCAATTATTTGACGGATTTCATCAAAATCATCAAACAAGACTTTTGAAATTAATATAAAATCTTTAGGATTTAATTCTAAAATAACTTTAGCAAGTTCAATTGAATCCATAGAAATGTTCCTACCATTCAAATAGTGGGAAATGGTTGATCTGTCTACACCAATTTGAGATGAAATCTCCTTTTGGGACAAACCTTTTTTTCTAAGTTCAACACTTTCTAAATATTTTAGTCCAGATACTATATGTTTTGGCATAAATTCACCATGTGTACAATAATATATTATATTATATTTACATATAAAAGGCAATGACTTAGACTCAAGTCGGAAGATTTATATATTACTGTGTAGTTATTACACAAAAATAAAAATAATTTAAAGATAAATTATGATTTAAATCATAAAATAAAATATAAATATTAGTTTAATTTATTAAAATAATTATAA
>NZ_JAZNIB010000350.1:0-16526 GCF_045577275.1 Methanobrevibacter sp. | reverse complement strand
TTAAGTGATGAAAAGAAGGAATTGGCTGTAGCAAGCGGTAAAAGAATTGTCGAAATGGTAAAAGAAGACTTGAAGCCATCAGACATCATGACTCAAGAAGCCTTTGAAAATGCAATTGCAATGGACATGGCTCTTGGAGGATCAAGCAACACCGCACTTCACATTCCAGCTATTGCATACGAACTTGAAGAGAAGGGAGTTCATGCAGACTTGGACTTGTTTGATGAAATCAGCGATAAGGTAGCTCACATTGCACTCCTATCCCCTGCTGGTGAAGACACCATGGCAGATTTGCATGCAGATGGTGGTATTCCAGCTGTATTGAAGACAATAGAATCAAAATTAGACACCAGTGTAATGACCTGTACAGGAAAAACCTTGGAAGAAAACCTCAAAGATGCTAAGGTAACTGGTAATGGAGTCATTCACACACTTGATGATCCTATTCATGAAGCTGGAGGGCTTACAGTTCTCAAAGGAAACCTTGCTCCAAACGGTTCAATCGTAAAGTCTGCAGCTGTACCTGAAGACATGATGCAATTAAAAGGGCCTGCTAAAGTCTACAATAGTGAAGAAGATGCAGTTGAAGCTATTTTCAATCATGAACTTAAAGAAGGAGATATTCTTGTAATCAGATGTGAAGGACCAAAAGGAGGTCCTGGAATGAGAGAAATGCTTAACCCAACTTCTGCAATCATGGGTATGGGCATCAAGAATGTAGGTCTCATTACAGACGGACGTTTCTCTGGAGGAACCAGAGGCCCTTGCATAGGTCACGTATCTCCTGAAGCAATGAGTGGCGGACCAATAGCTGCCCTTAAGGATGGAGACATCATTGAAATCGACATCACAAACGGAAAATTGAATGTTGAAATGTCTGATGATGAAATTGCAGAAAGAATTGCAAATGCAGATTTGCCTGAGAAAAAGGTCAAAGGATGGTTGAACATCTACAGACGTTCCGTATCCTCTGCAGATGAAGGAGCTATTTTAAGATAAGCATTTATCATATGAGGGTATTTTAAAATAACAATCCTAATCTCTCTTTCTTTTTTATTTTTTAATTGATTTCTTGATTAAAACTTTTTACAAAAGGAAGTGGCTATGAATGAAAATATTGCTTACTACAGACACTTATGAAAATCAAATTTGTGGAGTTAATGCTTCAATAGCCATTTTAAAGGAGGAATTGATTAATCAAGGCCATGACGTTAGGATTCTGCTATTTTCCAAAGATAGAAAATCAAAAAAAATAGGCAATAATTATTTCATCGGTTCATTTTCACTTAGGTTGATTGACTTTAGGCAATCCTTTAAATTCAATGACAATTTGATTGATGAAATCATTTCATGGAATCCTGATATTGTTCATATTCAAACGGAATGGTATGCAGGAATAGTTGGAAAAAAGATTGCCAAAGAAACCAACTCTCCATATATCAACACCAATCACACTTCATGGGAAGATTACACAAGGGGTCTGATTCCTATGGGGTTCATAAGGAAATTATTTTCAAAAATACTTCTTAAAAGATGCTACAAGGATTCTTCAGCCATTGTTGTTGTGAGTGAAAAGATGATTTCATATCTTGAAGAAATTCCCATATCCCTCCCTACTCATCTAATCCCAACAGGGGTTGATATAGATATGTTCAATCAGGATTTGTCACAAGAGGAAATAAAGGCATTGAAATCAGAACTTAATTTAACCGAGGATTCAAAAGTATTGGTTTATATTGGTAGAATTTCAAAGGAAAAGAATCTTGACGAACTCTTGGATTTTCTTTCGGATTTGATTTCAAGAGATGGCAACATTAAGCTTATTCTTTGCGGTGTAGGGCCACGTCTCAAGCACCTAAAAAACAAGGTCAAGAAATTAGGATTGTCTGATAATGTGGAATTTACAGGTGTAATCCATCCGGATGACACATATAAATATTATAAGATTGGTGATATCTTTGTTTCACCATCAAGATGTGAAACCCAAGGCATCACATATATGGAAGCCCTTGCCTCTTCCCTGCCTCTCGTATGCAGATATGATGAATCTTTGGATGATGTCATTCAATCTGGATTCAATGGATTTACGTACAGAAGCAAAGAAGAATTTATCGATAATGTCATTAGAGTATTTGAAATGAAAAATGAAGATTATGAAAGTTATATTCAATTAAAAAACAATGCATTCAAATCCTCTTTCAGGTTTTCAAAAGGGAAGTTTGGAGAGGAAATGGAAAAGTTATACCTTAAGATATTGGAAATGAGGAGTTGAGATTTTTATGATGGAAAATAGGAAAACTAACATATGTTGCTATCTATTGTTTGGTCTTTTGTTTATCATCATGCTGACCGTATATGGCTATGGGGTCTATTTCCTTAAGAATCTGGGCCTTTCATATGTGGACATTGGAACAACAATAGCCATTTCTGCATTATTGGCATCAATTTTGCAGCCTATCTTAGGACGAATAGCCGACACCTATCATTATCCATGGCAAAGGATATTGCTCATCTTAAATCTCATTTTGATCATATCAATCCTTTCAATGTTCATCCTCCCTAATAATCATTCCTATCTGATGTTTGCATTGATGATCATTGCATCCGGATGCATGTATCCCTTCATAACATACTCTCCATTCTATTATGAGCATCATGGCATAAAAACCAATTTTGGAGTGGCTAGAGGATTCGGGTCATTGACATTCACAGTTTTTGCACTCATCATTGGATTTGCGCTAAGGGATATGAATTTCATGGTCATTCCATTATTCTCATTGGCATCTTCAATAATGATGATGATTATTATTTGCCTGCTTCCGGATTACGGCTATAAGGATAACTTTGAAAAGAGGGACTTCAGAAAAAACATCTTTAGCAAATATCCTGTTTTTACCCTATTTCTAGTTTCACTGATATTTCTCATGACTTTCCAGAATCTATTTGAATGCTATATGATAAACATAATTGAAAATGTCGGAGGAAACATTTCCAATGTAGGAATTTCCAATTCATTGGCTGCTGTTTTGGAGCTGCCTGTCATGTTTATCTTCATAAAGATACTGGACAAGGCGGATGCTAAAAAGTTAATCATAATAGCAAGCCTCTTTTATATAGTTCGTTCCATTATGATCTGCTTCGCTCAAGACATTGTCATAATATACCTTTCACAGATTTTGCAGATGCTGACATTTGCTCTAATCGTACCTGCTTCAGTTCATTTGACCAATGATATGATTGAAGACAATGACCAATACGAAGCCCAAGCATTTTTAGGTGCAACCGTTACTGTAGGTTTAATTTTTGCCAATTTTATTGGAGGAAATGTCCTTCAATTGTATGGAATAGATGTTTTACTTCAGGTATTGGTTCTACTCACAGTTTTGGGCAGTGTTTTTGCATTGATTACATTAGCATTCAATGACAAATTTAAACATCTTGAATAAGTTTAAATTTATTTTAAAGCTTAAAAATTACTTTAAAATAAAAATAAATAAATATTATCTCTTTTTTTAGCATTTAAAGATGTAAGTAAGCACTTGCATTCGATTATCTTTATATATGTCCCTTTTCAGATATAGTATTAGGAATGAATAAATTATCTATTTTTTTAAAAAAATCTAAAAGGGTAAAAAAATGAATAGAATAAACAAATTAATCTTATCTTTAATATTAGTATCTATTGCAATTGCAAGCTTCGGCTTTGCATCTGCAGCAGACATGAATCAAACTTATGAAACTGATTTAGAACTTGAAGACGAATATGTGGATGTCGAAAATACCGATTCTGATGAAGAGATTTATTGCGTTTCCCCTTCCATGCCTGATGATGTCGAATCTGTCGATGATGAGTGTGAAAACGCCGACTTTTCTGCTGATGATGAGTGTGAAAATGCCAATGCTTCTCTTGATGGAGAAAATAACGAAACAAGACCAATAGTAGGTCCGAAGATAGTCGTAAATAACGATTCTGGAAATTCTTCAAAAAGTCCGAAAATCGGGCCTTATGTGGATAGTGGCAATCAAACAATTCCTGTTTCCATCAACACTCCTGGAACCTTTGAAGAACTCCAATCTTTGATAAACAATGCAAAAGAGGGTTCTACCTTATATTTGACAAGAGATTATTACGGTCATGAAGGAGCTAGAATTATTTTAAATAAAAATCTAATCATCAATGGTTTGTGCCATACTATAGATTGTAGGGGAGCAAAGAATTGTATTGGATTTGTTTCAATTCTTGGAGAGGTAACCTTAAAGAATCTTAACATCATCAACGGCCGAAATGATTACAGTTATAATGGTGGTGCTATATCTATTTTAGGATTTGCTAGATACACTCTCATAAACTGTAAGTTCATAAACAATTGGGCAGATGACTATGGTGGAGCAATCTACAATGGTGCCAACCATCAATTAACTATCAAAGATTGTCTATTCAGAGGAAACACTGCAGATGACTGTGATGGTGGAGCGATCTACTCCAAAGGTGAAGTAAATATAGAAGGTTCCCAATTTGAAAACAACAAGGCATATGTTGATGGCGGAGCAATCAAGTCTGAAATGAATGTGAATGTGTTCAATTCCTCATTCTTATCCAATTCTGCAAAGGGTGCAAATAGCCAGTGCTATGGCGGTGCAATCTGCTCCAAGGCTGATGTGTATGTTGACAATTGCATCTTTAAGGAAAACCTTGCACAAGATTATGGTGGAGCAATCTATGCAAAAAACATACACATAAACAGTAAACAATCATCAAAGTCTTCTTTTATTTCCAATAAAGCTGAAGATAATGATGGCGGAGCATTATATGCTGAAGAAAAAGTTAATGGGGATAATGTAGAATTCAACTACAATAGTGCATATGAAGATGGAGGAGCGGTTTTCTGTAAAGATGCCGATTTCAAAAACGCTCTTTTTTCAAGTAATACTGCAAAGGGAGCATTAATTGCTGATTGTTATGGTGGAGCAATATTTGCAAAGGAAACTGTAAACTTATATAAAAACTGTGAGTTTAGATATAATTATGCAGAAGACCTTTCTGGAGCAATAGAGGCTGAAAACCTAAACTTGTGGGATAAGTCCATTAAGTTCTGGGGGAATGATATAGGTAAAAGAGACCCATGGTACTGTGAGTATGTGTCTTACGGAGGCATTTGCTTCGAATATTTAAATGAGGTTACCGCACATATCCATCAACTCTTTTAATATCTTATAATCTTTTCATTTAATATTTTATAATTTTTTCATTTTTTTACCTTTTTTGATTTGGGTTCTTGAGGAAGTGATTATCATTTCCATTGCTATCCCATCTGTTCTTTTTTCTTCTATTTTTTTATATTTTTCCATTCAAATTTGGATTAAATTTAAATATTTTATAAAAGATATTATCTATATTATAAAGACATTAAGAATTTTATTCGATTGACTAATTCTTGATTTTATAATTCTAATAATTTATTTTAAAAAAAACAAAAAAGGTGTTATTTTGGATATAAATCTAAAAGAAATAGCAGTTTATGTAGTCCTCATCATTGTGGTTCTTCTTGCTGCACAACACTTGAATGTTGTTGTATCAGGAAGTATGGAACCTGTCATGTACAGAGGAGATATTGTAGTATTGGAACAGGCTAACCTGTTAGGATTCCATGAATTCTCTCCAGATGATGTCAAGGTTGGAGACATTGTGGTATATAATGCAGCTTGGCATGAAGGACCTGTTATTCATAGAGTGATTGACATTGGTCAAATCAACGGCACTACAGTATTCAAGATTAAGGGAGATAACAATAATGTTGCTGACCCTTATTACGTTACCAAAGGACAAATCAAGTCCAGGGTATTGACTTTTAATGGTCATCCATTGATCATTCCTAAAGTAGGGTATATCTCCATATGGATTAGAGGGCTTTAGAATTTTTATGTTTTCTAACATAGGTTGATTGGAGGACTTTAGAATTTTTACAGTTCTCATATACATCCCCCTACTGAATGGAGGACTTTAAGTTTTGATGATTAATTATATTGATTTTATAATCATTTTAAAGAATAGTTTCATATATTAAATCAATTTTAATTAATCGTTATTTCAATTATTATGATGATAATTTTTTTACAGAAAATAGCTTTGATGTATGTATGGTAAAAGCTATTAAATTTATATTTATTCGGTGTTTATATGTACTTTAAAATAAAATCTGAAGCTCAAGAAGCTTTAAAAAAAGCAGTTGACCAATTCGACTGTGATTTTGATGATGAAATCAAATTGGAGTTTCCGCCTAATCCTGAATTAGGTGATTTGGCCAGTACCGTTTCATTCCAATTGGCTAAACATTTAAGAAAGGCTCCAAATTTGATTGCTCCTGAAGTTGTAGAGAAAATCGAACTTCCTGAAATATTTGCAAAAGTGGAAGCTACCGGACCTTATGTAAACTTCTTCATCAATCATGATATCTTTGCAAAGCAATTGTTGGATTCTGTAGATGAGGATTACGGTCAATTGGATAAAGTTGATGAAAAGATCATTTTGGAACACACTTCAGCTAACCCTAATGGACCATTGCATATTGGCCACATCAGAAACTCCGTATTGGGAGATTCATTAAGAAGACTTTTAACCACTGCAGGAAGGGAAGTGGATACCCAATACTATGTAAACGATATGGGAAGACAATTGGCTATGATCGTTTTCGGTATGGAAGAGCTTGGCTTGAAATTGGAAGACCAGCCTTCTGAGAAAATAGACCATAAGGTCGGTGAATTGTACTTCAAGGTCAATCAAATGTTGAAAGAGGATGAGTCCTTAGGTGATGGTGTTGACGCAACCATCAGAAAATATGAAGGCGGACCATCCGAGCTTGATGAAAAGTTCGAATATGCTGTAAACAGCTGTCTTGATGGTGTAAAGGAAACCTTGAAGAGAATGAACGTTAAGCATGATGCATTTGTTTGGGAAGGACAATTCGTAAGAACAGGTATCGTAGACAAGATCACCAATGAATTGTATGAAATCGGTTATGCAAGAAAAGAGGATGTATTGTACTTGGATTTAACCGAGTATGGTATTGACAAGCATCTTGTCTTAAGAAGAGCTGATGGAACCTCACTCTACTCTACAAGAGACATTGCATACCATATCTACAAATGCAAAAAATGCGATAAGGTATTGGATATCTTTGGTTCAGACCACAAATTGGCTGCAAGACAAGTTGAGCTTGCACTTGAAATACTCGAAGAGATTGAACCAAACAGCGACAAGATGGAAGTCATCTTCTATGAATTCATCACCTTGCCTGAAGGGTCCATGTCTACAAGAAGAGGAGTGTTCATTTCTGTTGATGAATTGATGGATGAAGCTGTAAAGAGAGCTAAAGAGGAAATCACCTCCAGAAGACCAGAGCTTGATGAAACAACAATTGATGAAATTGCAGAGCAAATAGGTATTGGTGCAATCAGATATTACATTGCAAGATTATCCCCTGAAAAGCACATCACATTCAAATGGGATGAAGCATTAAGCTTTGAAAGAGGTTGCGCTTCAATTCAATACGCTCATGCAAGAGCTTGCAAGTTACTTAAGAAAGCTCAAGAGGAAAATGGTATTGACTTGGCAAATATTCAAGCTGAAGAAAACTGGTCATTGGATGAGAATGAAAAAGAATTGGTAAAATTGATTGCTAAATTCCCAAGCTTGATTGAAGATTCAGCAAATATAAAAAGAGTTCATCCAATAGCTCAATACTGTCAGGATTTAGCTGGTGCATTCAACAGATTCTATAAGGCAGAGCAAGTAATCGGTTCTGATGTAGAAAATGCAAGATTGATTTTAGTTGAAAAAGCTAGAATCACCTTAAGAAATGCATTGAATATTTTAGGAGTTTCTGCTCCTGAGATGATGTAGCCCAGCTTTTCCGAGCCTTCGGCTCGCAAAACCTGGACCAAAACTTTTTCCAAGCTTTTACTCGCCTTCGGCTCGTAAAACCTTGACCAAAACTCTTTTCACTAGTTGGGAGTACTTACCCACTAGTTTCTTTTTTTATTTATTCTTAAATTTTTATTGAAATTTCTTATTATTTTATCTATTTTAATCTATTTTAATCTATTTTTAACTGGTTTCTAATGATGATGTTGGTATTTAATCTATTTTTCCAAATGGTGTATCGTCAAGTGATTTCATCCAATTGATCACTGTTCTTGTTATTGGATATACAATGATTTCATAAATTACCTTGAATGCTCCTTGACAGATTATCATTGTAATCAAGACCTCATTTGGCATGGTTCCTGCAAATGCGATTGTGATGAAGAGTATTGCATCTAATCCTTCACCAAATAGGGTACTTATTGAACATCTTGCAAAGAGGTAATCTGTATATCTTTCCTTTAGGATCTTCATAAAATAAGCGTTGACATATGATCCTACAAGGTATGAGATGAAGCTTGCTATCAATATTCTTGGTGTGCTTCCTAAAATTATGTTGAATGCATTTGCACTTGCAGCATCTGTTCCAGGTAGTGCCATTGCTATCTGATATGAAACAACAGCTATCAGGCTCATTACAAAACCGAGATAGATGGTTCTTTTTGCAAGTCTGAATCCATAGATTTCTGTAAGGACATCCCCTATGATATAAACTATTGGAAAAATGACAACGCCGCAAGGCAGAATAAAGTCGTAAAATGAGAATGTTTTGGATGCGAGGATGTTTGATATGATAAGGCATCCGCAGAATACCCCAGTTATTATTGGATATAGTTCCATCTGACTTGGCCTATTCTTCAGAAGACTCATTTAATCCCCTCAGCACCAATAATATTTTTTAATTTTGATTGGGTTAATTATTTATATTAATTTTTCAACCCTTTCCTTAGCTTCAACCACTTCAGAGTCAGTATTGTCAAATTCAAGGAATTTTTCATAATTCTTCAAAGCGCTTTCGTACTTTTCTCTGTCTTCTTGGATGATTCCAATCTCATAATATGTGTAGTGATAGTTTGGATTGATTCCAAGTGCAAGGGAGAATGCTTCAAGCGCATCATCATCTTCCTCTAAAGCATGCAATGCAACCCCTTTGTTGTGGTATGCATTTTCCAATTCGAAAATGGTTTCATAAGGATTGTCGCTGTATCTTTCAATACATTCATCCAATGTGTCTACAGCTTCCTGATGTTTTTGAAGCTTGATTAAACAGCTTCCTTTTAAAAATAGAATGTTAGAATTATTTTTATCAGATTTTAAAGCTTGATTGTATGTTTTCAATGCATCATCAAATCTTTGATGGTTTTCAAGGACATAACCTTTGCTCATCAAATCGTAAATGTCACTAACTTCAGTGTCCATGACTACATCATAGACTTTTGAAGCCTCTTCGTAATTGTCCATGAGTTCATAGGTGTTTCCTTTTGAAATCAATGCGGAAAGGTTGTTTGGATCCAATTCCAATGCCTTGTTGAAACAGTCAATTGCATCTTCAAACTGTTCGGTTATTGTTAAGACAGTTCCCTTTTGAATGTATTCCTGAGCTGTTGTTGGTTCAACATCCAACATCGCATTCATGTCATCAATGACTCTTTGTTCATCAATTTCCATTGTGTTTCCAGGTTTTATGATATCCTCATCGGTTAGTGCTTTGGATTCATTTTCAGCCATTTCCTCATTTTGTGCCATCAATGTTTGGAACTCAATGGAATTCATTAGGATATTTGCAACTTCAGGATACTCTTCAATGATGATATCCATGTATCTTGCTGCCTCTTCCCTATTGTTTTCTTGCAGTGCAATTGTAATCTTATTCACCAAGTGTTCTAATGCAGGGTCATTAAAGTCCATATTTTCACCCTTTCCTAAATACTATAATTAATTGAAGTCAATTCTATAAGAAGTTTTATTTTTTTAAATATTTAATCATTTATCGTTGCTATCAGTTTTGCAATTCCTTCAAGAAGTAGTACAATACTCCTTTTTGAGCATGCATTCTGTTTTCAGCTTGGTCATAGATTACGGAATGAGGTCCGTCAATCACTTCAGCGCTTACTTCCTCTCCTCTTATTGCAGGTAAGCAGTGCATGAAGATTACATCGTCATCTGCCAAGTCGATAAGCTCTTGGTTTACTTGATATTCCTTGAAGTCAGCTCTTCTTTTTTCAGCTTCAGCCTCATCACCCATACTTACCCAAACATCGGTATAGATAACGGCAGCATCAGTTACAGCAGCCTTCACATCACTTGTAATTGTGATTGTTGAGTTGTTTTTAGCTGCATATTCTTCAGCTTTAGCTACAATTTCTGGATTTGGTCTGTATTCATCAGGACAAGCTACTGCCATATCCATTCCTAAACATCCACAGATCAATAAAAGAGAGTTGCATACATTGTTCCCGTCACCTACATAAACGAACTTGCCGTCAAATCCACCTTTATGCTCTTTTACAGTTAACATATCTGCCAATGCTTGACAAGGGTGTTCCAAATTGGTCAATCCGTTGATGATTGGAACATCAGCTTCATCTCTAAGCTCTACAACATCATCGTGTTCGATTGCTCTGATCATGATTGCATCACAGAATCTTGATAATACCTTTGCGGTATCCTTGATTGGCTCTCCTCTTCCCAATTGGATGTCATTGGTGGAAAGGAACAATGCGGTTCCGCCTAATTCATACATTCCAACTTCGAAGGAAACTCTTGTTCTGGTAGATGATTTTTGGAAAATCATTGCTAACTTTTGGTTCTCAAGAGGTTTTTCCTCCATCTTTCCTGCTTTGAAGTCACTTGCAATATCCAAGATTCTTGTGACTTCATCTTCAATATCACTTACTGATAAAAGACTTCTCATTTTGACTCCTTCATAAAATTTATTTAAATCTTAAAATTTGTATAATGCGTAATTAGTATAATTTCATTATAATAAAATTAATTATTTATCTTTAATATTATTAAAACTTATCACTTTTTAGAGGGTATTTAGTATAAAAAATAGGTTAAGATAGTTTAAAAAGTAATTTTTTATAATGAATAAAATCAGTTAAAATAAGAAAAAATTAAATTAAAAATCTGAAAGTGTTCTTTGCTTTAGATCAATGTCTTCATGAGCCTTTATGTTTTCTTCTCTTGCCAATTTGACAAGTCTTCTTTGGTAAATCAAAGCTTTTTTGAATTGATTCTTATCATTCAAGTATGAAATGATCTCTTTTAATCCTTGGATTTCTTCTTCAACAGTGTATTTCCTGCTTATTTCAGTATTGTCCTTAGTTTCTAAAATATCCTCCTCTTCTTCTTCAGGACTGATTATTTCAGCTAATGTAACTACACTTTTTTCACCAAGTTCAGACATTTTCTCTAGGGATGATTTAGTTTCTGTAGGTGCTTCTGTTGCTTCAGTAGTTTCTTCAACTACTTTAACCACTTCTTCTTCCTCATCATCTTTTTTAGGTTCAAGGAATTTTCTTAATTTAGCTCTGATCTTTTCCAAATCAAAGTTTGCATTGGCTATTTGCTCTTTAGGATTTTCCAAAATAAGTTCAAGATATTGATAGGATGTTTTTGATACATTTTCAACAAAGCTTTCAAGCTCATGTGGGACTTTGCTTTCGATAAATTCCGCATCATTCTTTATGCTTTCATAATTGTCCTTCACCATCTCGTTCAAGACCAGAATGGTTTCAAGATTATCTATCAGCAATCCTCCTGCAAGATATGATTTGACGATTCCTTCACTTGCAAGGTTCTGGGTCTTGAGTTCAAGATAATTGTCAAGTGTATTGTAGATTTTCAAAAGTTCTATCTCTTCGAAATCTTCTAAAAAATGAGTGAGTTTGATTTTATATTCGTTGATGAGTCCTATAAACTCATCATTATTGTAGTATTCGACTAAAATGTCGATTTTTAATAAAATAAGGCTTTCTTCAGCGATAGCATTGTCTAAATATTCGTCACAAACCTTTAAAGCTTTAAGGTATTTTCCTTGTCTTTCTAACTTTTTAACCTTTTTCAAGGTTGCATTTTTGGATTTTGCTGATTTAGACATAAAATCACCGAATTATTAGTAGTCTATTAGTCTAAATTTAAAGTATTAGTTGTTAATTAGTTAAAAATAACTAATTAACTGGTTTTTAAATTTTGGTTTTTATTGAATAGATTAAAAATAATCTATTTCTTTCTTTAACTTTTGGTTTTTATTGAATAGATTAAAAATAATCTATTCGTTTCTGATTGCTTCCATATGGTCGATACGTTTTTGGATTAATTTTTCAGTTCCAACGTCTCTTCTATGGTAAACATTTCCTCCAACTAATCCGCAAGCTTCTTCAGCTATCTTTTCAGCTTCAGCAATGGTTTTGCCTTGCGCAACGATTCCTAAAGCTCTGGAACCTGAGAGATGGATTCCGTCTTCCTCTTGGCTTACAGCTGCGTAGAAGACTTTTGCACCAAGTGCTTCAATAGCTTCCTCATCAACTTCAATGAGCTCTCCTGCATGAGGGGTGTCTGGGTATCCGTCAGGTACTATGTATTTGCATACGGAAGCCAAGTCTTCAAATTCAACTTCTCCAAGATTGCCGGCAACGATATCCTTACAGATGTCAATCATTGGGGTCTTGAGTAATGGAAGTACATTCATTGCTTCAGGGTCACCGAATCTTGCATTGTATTCAATCAATTTAGGGCCGTCTTTGGATAACATGAATTGACCATAAAGGATTCCTTTGTATGGGGTGGTTTCCTTAGCTATTGCCTTTAATGTTTCCTTCATGATTTCAACAGCTTCATCATAATCCTCTTGAGTCATGAATGGCAACAATCCTCCTACATCAGAGTATGAACCCATTCCCCCAGTGATTAATCCTTGGTCGTTTTCAAAAGCATGAGGGTGGTCTTGTGCTGCAGGCATTGGAGCCAAGTTTTCTCCATCACAGAATGCTTGTATGGTGAACTCTTCACCAACAACCTTTTCTTCGATGATTACTTGTGCAAATCCTCCCATTGCATTATCCATAACCTCTTTTGCATATAATTTTGCATCTTGATTGTCCTTAAGGTGGTCACCTACAATCTTTACACCTTTACCACCAGTCAAACCTACAGGCTTTACTACAACGTCCTTGTCATATTCATCAAGGAAAGCGCTGATGTCTTCGAAATTGTCGAATACTTTGTAGGTCAAAGATCCTTTGATTTCGTATTTTTCAAATAGGTTTCTCATGAAGGATTTGTCAGTTTCAATCCTTGCAGATTCCTGTGCCGGTCCGACACAAGGGACTCCAGCTGCTTCAAGAGCATTAACGATTCCTTTTCCAAGAGGAGCTTCAGGTCCGATTACAGCGAGCTCGATTCCATTTTCCTTTGCGAATTTAGCCACTTCATCCACTTCACCTTCATCTCCTTTCTTAAAGGTGGATATTTTACTGATTCCAGGATTGTTCTTGCTCATGTAAGCATATAATTCTACATCATCTTTTATCAATGCATCACAGATTGCATGTTCTCTTGCACCGGTTCCAACAACTAATACTTTCATTTTTTCAAGTCTCCATCAAGAGTTTTGTAATTTAAATAATCATGAGATTTTTCTAAGAAAACATCATCATATATTTATTTTGTTTCTGATTATATATTAAGTTTCAAATTTTAATATATGTTAATATTTATATCTATCTTAGGATATATATTATTATATTACAAATCAAAATATAAAATTTTAAATTTTTTGTGCTTATATAATTGCAAAGATAAATTTTAAGATTTTGGATTGTATTTAAAAATCGATTATCAAACTTATATAAATTATTAAAATTAAAGGACGGATGAAAATGAGAGGCGGAGACGCTATAATAAAAGCTTTAATGGATAAAGGTGTTGACACCATATTCGGATACCCTGGAGGTACCGTAATTCCATTTTACGACATGCTATATGACTCAGACTTAAGGCATATACTTGTCAGACACGAACAATGCGCAGCGCATGCTGCAGAAGGTTATGCAAGAGCTTCTGGTAAAGTTGGTGTCTGTTTAGCTACTTCTGGCCCTGGTGCAACCAACTTGGTCACTGGTATTGCAAATGCATATATGGATTCATCTCCAATAATTGCAATCACCGGACAGGTTGTAAGTAATTTAATCGGTAATGATGCATTTCAAGAGGTAGACATAATGGGTATTACAATGCCTATTACAAAGCATTCTTACCAGCCAAAAGATGCAAACGACATTCCAAGCATTATAAATACCAGTTTTGAAATTGCTTCTACAGGCAGAAATGGGCCTGTATTGATTGATGTTCCTAAAGAAGTGCAAGAGCAAGAATTAGATGATTATGTGCTCGGAACAATCCCTACTCCTGGTTACAAACCTACCATTAAAGGTAATTCCAAACAAATCGCAAAGGCAGCTCAAATGCTTAAGAGTGCAGAAAGACCACTCATTTTAGCTGGTGGAGGTACCATCTTGGCAGGTGCTGGTGAAGAGGTCAAGAAGATTGCAGAATTAGTCAAGGCTCCTGTGGCAACCACATTGATGGGTAAGGGTATTGTTGATGAGAAGGAGGACATATCCATTGGAATGCTTGGTATGCATGGAAAACAGGTAGCTAACCAAAATGTCAACAAGACTGACTGCTTGCTTGCAATAGGATGCAGATTCTCTGACAGAACAACAGGTAAATTGGAAGAGTTCCTCCCTGAAGCTAAAGTTATTCATATTGATATTGATCCTGCTGAAATAGGCAAGAACGTTGCTGTAGACTTGCCTATTGTAGGTGATGCAAAGATTGTATTGAACCAATTGATCAATGAATTGGAAGGTTCAAAGATTGATGAAAGCGCTTGGTTCAAATCTATTGTAGACTTTAAGAAATCTACTATACCAAGAGTAAGCTATGATGACATTCCACTTAAACCTCAACAGGTAATCAAGGAAATTGCAGGTGCAATAACCGAAGACACCATCGTAACAACTGATGTAGGTCTTCACCAAATGTGGGCAGCACATTTCCTCGACATTTCAAAGCCTCGCAAGTTCATTTCCTCAGGAGGTCTTGGAACTATGGGATTCGGTTTCCCTGCAGCTATTGGTGCTAAGGTTGCATGTCCTGATGATGCTGTACTTGCAATTGTAGGTGACGGCGGTTTCCTTATGGTTTCCCAAGAGCTTGCTACAATCAAGGAACATGACATTCCAGTGGTCATTGCAATGCTGAACAACAGAAAGTTAGGAATGGTTTACCAATGGCAGAATAAGATGTACAATAAGAGATACTCTGAAACTGACTTAGGAAACACTCCTGATTTCGTCAAATTGGCTGAAAGTTTCGGAATCAATGCAGAAAGAGTTGAAGAGGTTGACAAGACTCAGGAAGTATTGTCTAAGGCATTGAAGGATAATGAATCCATGCTTATAGAAATCACTGTTGAAAAAGATGAATTCATACCAATGTTCCCACCAGGTGGAGGCATAAATGACCTTCTTGGTGAGTACAAGTATGAAAAAGACGTTGCAGGAGGAAAATAAATGAGCGAAAAATCTCATGTTATTAGTACTTTGGTAGAGCACAAGCCAGGTGTACTTCAAAGTGTTGCAGGATTATTGAACAGACGTGGATTCAATATTGACAGCATAACTGTAGGTGCATCTGAAGTTGAAGGGTTGGCAAGAATGGTCTTTGTTGTAAAAGGTGATGAAAAGGTCTTGGAACAGGTCGTCAAGCAATTGCACAAGCTTGTTGATGTTGTAAAGATCAAGGACCTTGACCCTGAATACGTTTTAAAAAGAGAGCTTTGTTTGGTTAAAGTTAAAACAGGCAAGGCAAATGTGAGGTCTGAAGTCATACAATATGCAGACATCTTCAAAGCTAAAATAATTGATGTATGTGATGATTTCATTACAATGGAGGTTACAGGCCATCCGGACAAGATTGATTCATTCTTGAAATTGCTTGAACCTTTTGGAATCAAAAAAATAGCTCGTACAGGACCTACTGCAATCGCAAGAGGTCATCACTAGTTAAGGGATTTTCTCTTAACTATTTCTTTTATCTTTTTTTTTAAAATTTTTATCATGCCTATCATATATTTTGATTTTTTATGGGATGAAAATCTTTCAACAAGAAGATAAATTAATTTCAAAAAGATTTAATAAAATGTATCGTAAATATGGGGTTACTTATTCTTCCAATGATCCTCCGGAAGGAAATAAGACTGAGTTTTTAAAAGGACTTTATAAATTTTCCCAAAAACATTATACAAAAGGAACATATCTAATTAATAATGATCATATTTTAAAAGGAGCTTACCATATTTATATTTCATTTTGGGGTGTTGATTTAGGTGTTTCTTATGTAATATATCAACTTTTCCCTAAAGAAATTTTCAATAATAAGTGAGGGTGGAAGATGCTATCCAATTTAAAAATTAAAATCTTATTAAAAAATGCAAAAAAATTTTTTGATGAGGGTGATTTTGATGAGGCATTGATAAATTTTGATAAAATTCTATTGTTAGATAATACTAATGAAGAGGCATTATATAAAAAAG
>NZ_JAZNIB010000349.1:0-4409 GCF_045577275.1 Methanobrevibacter sp. | reverse complement strand
AATGCTAAACCATCAATCCTTAAGGATTCTGATTTTTTACCACATTCCTCTAGTTTTTTGCAGTCAATATCATCAGCTAATCCAGGAAGTTCGAATTCTGATGTAACAAATTTTAAACCAAATAAGTATTCCAAATGATTGTTGGTTAACCGCTGGAGATAATATTCCATTTCAAATCTTCTTTTTTCACACATTAAAATCACTTCACATATGATAAGTTTTAAATCAAAGCTCTCTGCAAAGCCTCTCATATTTTATGTAATGCTTAAACCAATGGTTTTCCATATCTTCCACAAGTCTCACATGCCCTTCTTCATCTTCGCAGATGTAATCAACTTCCTTTAGCTTATTGAGGAATGCATTGAATTCCTCATCATCAAAGTAATCCATCTTTGACTTCAATTCATCCAATGAGAAATTTTCACTATATTTATTATACCTAATATGAACTGTAATCTCATCAAGTTTATAATATAGGTAAGCACATTCAATCGGATGATTTCCGCAGTCTATATTCAGAACATCAATATAGAGTTCAAAATCGCAATTCCTGCAATAGTAATTATTGTTCTCCACATCAAATCCCATCTCATCCAGTTCCATCATTTCTTCGCTAGGACATAATGTAAGTGGCATCAAGTGGCTTCCGCAGTCTGGGCATATGGCATCGTTTCTGGACTTTATAAGGCTTATCCATGAGACATATAGGCTGTCATCATAGTATTTTGACGTATCTATGTCATAGGACTTTGACATTCTCTTGATTCCATCAATGGCTGTAACATCTACAGGATTTTCCGTAAGCATTTTCTTATATATTTCCAATGCTTCATCACACTTTCCTAATTTAAAAAGAGACAATGCTTTGTTATTCAAAGCATCTTCATTGCTTTCATCCAGTTTTAAAATCTGATTGCATAACTCTAAGGATTTTTCATAATCCTCAGATTCGGTTAATTCGTATATTTCTAACAGTAATTTATCAATTGACATATAATACCCCTCTAATTAAAAATGTTTCACAATCATTTATAAAACTTTCGTAAGCACTTTTAAAATTACATTTGCACCAAATCTCAATCCATCTATTTTTACTAATTCATGACAATATTTAATTAATTCCAAAGACAAAAATATATCTAATTTTAGCAAAACATTTTTTTTCTTTTTGAAGGAGGTTATGATATGAGCACTTTAGAGTTTTACGGTGGAGTCAATGAGGTTGGCGGAAACAAGATTAAGGTGAATCTGGACTCAACTTCACTTCTTTTGGATTTCGGCATGAGCTTTACACAGGTTGGAAGATACTTTGGGGATTTCATGGGTCCTCGAAAGGGAAACGGGCTTGAGGACTATTTTGAGATGGGTCTGATTCCTGACATAAAGGGAATATACCGTGAGGATTACCTGAGGCACAAGGGGCTTCCATTTGAGGAGAAGCCAGCGGTGGACGGGCTTTTGTTGTCACATGCCCATGCAGACCATGCGGACTACATAGGCTTCTTAAGGAAGGACATTCCGATATACATGAGCTCATATTCAAAGATAATCCTTGATGTGATTGATGCCACAGGATTGGGGTCCAAGGAAATCACAATATACAAGCCTGATTTCGAGTATTACATCAATAAGAAGGGAACCTATTCAAAAAGGAAAGCAAGTGAAAAGAATCCTCCTCTAGAAAGGGATATCCGCATATTGGAGCCTTACAAAAGGGAATCAATAAACAACTTGGAGGTGCAGCTTGCGCCAGTCGACCATTCACTGCCTGGAGCGGCAGCCTATCTCATTGAAGGCCGTGATGAAAGGATAGTTTATACAGGAGACTTGCGTTTCCATGGAAGGAACAAGAAGGACAGCGAGAAATTTGTAAAGGAGGCAAGCAAGTTCTCTCCAGACATCATGATATGCGAAGGAACCCGTATAGGAAGCGGAGAGCACCATGAGGAAGGCTACTTTGAATTCGAGGAGGACATAGAGAAGGGAGCATATGACTTAATCAATGAATATCATGGGCATTTGGTCATAGCCAATTTCCCGATGAGGGATTTGGACAGGCTGATTACATTCCATAACATTGCCAAGGATACTGACAGGACATTATTGATCAACTTGAAGCAGGCGTACATGCTGAATCTAATCGAGAAGGAAATCCCTGAAGGCAACATTTATCCGTCCCTTGATGACGAGCATATAGGCATCTACATCCCTAGAAAAGGAAACGGATTCTATCCTCATGACACTTATGCATTATTCGTGGATGAATGGAGGATTCCTGATGATGAGATGGCTCTAAAGGAATATGACAAGTGGGAAAGGTCATTCATTGAATGCTCAAATGCAGTGAACTACAAGGACATTCAGGAAAATGAAGGTCATTACATCCTAAGACTGGACAACTTCTCGTTCAAGGAACTGATTGACATCAAGCCGAAGAATGCAATCTACATCCATTCAATAACCGAGCCATTCAACGAGGAGATGGAACTGAGCTATGAGATAACTGAAAACTGGCTTAGACACTTCAACATTCCAATCAACAAGTCATTCCACGTTTCAGGTCATGCAAGGGGAGCACAGCTTCTGGACATGATTAAGGAGATAAATCCTGATGTTTTGTATCCTGTCCATACAACCCGAATCGAGCTATTTGATGTCCTGAAGGATGATGGAATACAGGTGATTCATCCGAGAAACCTGAATGACAAGTTCTAGCTTGTTGCAATGCTGTAAAATTTTAAATCAATACTCTTTTTTTATATTTTTATTTTAATTATTTAAATTACATTTAATTCTTCTTTTATTTCTTGTTTTTACAGGTAACTCTAAAAGGAACCTTTATATGTTATGGAGTTGAATATATTATTACTTTTTTTAAGCATATAGGGGGTAAAGTATGTATGGAAAAACAGGATAGGCAAGAGATTGTCAATTATCTCTGTGGAGAAGAGGGTTTAAAGGATGAATTCATTGATCTGCTCAAGCTAGGTGGCTTAAGCGAATATGAAGGAAATATAATTAAGGATGCTCTTTTGGAAAAGATAGATTCGGATGAAAATTTAGTAATTGAATTTTATTTCCAATACTTAAACTTATACCTTATTTATCATAAGCTAAGGGACGATAAAGAATTATCTGCTCTGCGTGAAGATGAAACCATAGATTATAGAATTTGCGAAGACGAGTGGGATTACTTTAGTTATAGCCAATTCCCAGAACGCCGTATAGATGAATATATAAAAAATAAAGGGCATTTAGGATTTGATTTGAATCAATACCCGAAAACCGTTGATGAAGCGGTAAACCGTCTGATTGAAGTTTTGGATAAGGAAAGCATAGTTTATGCCAAAGAAACCAAGAAATTTGAATTTGGAATAGTGGCAGACTTCTCACTTGGTTTGTATGCCAGAAATAATTTTGGATTGTGGGGAAGAAGCATTGATCTACTAATTGATATTAAAAGAAATGGTGGAGACACTTTCACAGGAGATGGCGCTTCCTCATTCCTGTTGGATAAGGTTTGGGAAAGGATTCAAGAGGATTACGATGAGATAATCAAAACTAAAGAGTAAAATACAATTAAACATTTTAATTTTTTTTAAACAATATCAAAATGAGGGTGAGGTTATGCAGTTAGGAGATTATGCTGTTAAGCCAACATGTAAGAGAGAGGAAAATCGCTTGATAAATTTTCTAAAACAAAATAATTTTAAGTATGCAGACCATTTTGAATACAATCCTATCGGTAGAGAATATGTGATTGTCATTAATGTCATTCACAGGATTTACTTTGAAATTGACAAATACTATATCTCAACACAGGGAAGGATATCTGAAATTGAGTTTTTAGACAAGATCAATTATGACGAACAAGCCATACATAAAAAATTGTATGGCGATAGTGGCGAATTGGTTTATGAAGGATATACTGTACTTGACAAGCCTTATGGGCTTGGAACAGTTTACTATTCCAATGGCAAAAAGTATAAAGAAGGAGTGTTCGGCAGAAAAGGGCTGGTTGAAGGAAAGGAATTCTATTCCAACGGACAAGTCAAATTTGAAGGCATTATAAATGTGAATGGAGGCTATGGTCCCAATTATCCTGTAAGGGGCAATATGTATGATAAGGATGGAGACTTGATCTTTTCAGGGAGATTTGAATACCAGAAAGGTGGTGTAGGATTCCCTATGATGAGATATCCAAGATACAGATTTGAAGAGGATGATGCACCTAAAATCAAGTATCTTTCACTTGTTGCAAATTGGGAGGAATGAATATAATGGCAAAAGAATACCCAATGACCTATGAGGAATTTGAAAAGAGAGTGATTGAATTATACCTTGACGGAATCTCTGAAGACCATAAAGAAATGATAAAGGAAAGGATAGACAATCTATTAGAAAACGAC
>NZ_JAZNIB010000348.1:0-3666 GCF_045577275.1 Methanobrevibacter sp. | reverse complement strand
ATAAATTAATTCTAATTTTACTTAGTTTTTAAAATACTCAATTTAAATTATTTTTTTAAGTCTAAAATTGAGTTAAATTTATTAGTAACTTATACAAATCTATTATCAATGTTTATTGAAGATTTATTAATTAAATTATCAGATTTAATAGAAAAGAGGTTTAATCAATCTATTTTAATTAGCTTTCAGGAGTACTTGCTAAAAGCAGGAATATTTACATTGGCTTCTCAATTGCTGTCAATAATCATAATTGTCTATTTGGCATTCATTATTCTATTTTCACTGCTTTCAATAGTATTTTCTTTCAATATGCTATTTTCCATAATTTTAGCTATTTTCATTCCAACAATAACTTTTGTTCTAATCTTATTTATGAAAATAGAAAGAAGATCAAGTGAAATAGAAAGTTCCATTCCAGATTTTCTAAGGCAATTATCATCAATGCTAAAGGTTGGCTTGAGTTTGGAAAATGCCTTGGTTGACATGTCGAATCATGGAAAAGGGCCATTGTATGATGAATTAAGGCGAGTTGTTGTAGAGATAAGGATGGGGAAAAATTTGGATGAGTCCTTTAATAACATGGCAATAAGACTCGACTCAAAGGATCTTGAACGCAGTTTCAAAATCATTTTGAATGCCCATAAAAGTGGAGGTTCCTTGTCTGATATCATTCTTGATGTAAGTGATGATTTGAGGGCTATGCTGATATTAAAAAGAGAAAGAAAGGCAGGAGTGATGATGTCAATCATGTTTCTGCTCATAGCTTCCACATTTGCAGCTCCCTTTGCACTTGGGATGGTTGGAGTCTATTCATCATTTATGATTGAATTAGGAAAAGGGGGAGCCATTTGTGAAGTCGCTCCTCTTGCAGCAGAAATCTACTTAATTATTCATTCTATTTTAGCAGGATTTTTGATAGCTTTGATAATGTATGGGGACTTAAGGAAAGGACTTAGATATTCCATTCCCATAACTTGTTCCGCTTTTTTGATATTCTATTTAATCAATAACTTCGGAGCAGGTTTCTTTGGATTGGTGTAGTTTGGAGGTCAATTATGAAATATGGTCAATTCAATCTTTTAAAGGGTTTAATTAATGATGAAAATGGACAAGGTTCTGCTGAACTGATTCTGATTGTTGGTGGGATAATCGTGATTATTTTAGTGGTGGTTTCAATGTATAAATCATATTTATCTGATTTGGGAACTGAAATAGGTTCTAATGAAATGAAAACCTTAAACAGTTCATTTAGTGATATTGGCTCAAGATTTGAATAATTACTTAAAATTTATTATTCAATAAAACAAATAGTTTAATAATTATTCAAAAATTAAATCTATTCAAAAGTAAATTATTTAATTAAATCAAATTCAGGAGTCAAATCATGAAATTCTTAATCAATGGTGAATTTATAGATACATCAGACCATTATGATGTTATCAATCCATACAATGGAGAAATTGTCGATACTGTTCCGATTGGATATAGAAGTGATGCGGATAATGCTATCGAAGCGGCAAACAATGCAAAGAAGGCATTGAATGACTTGTCTTCTAAGGAAGTTTCAAACAATCTTTTGGATGCTTGCGAAGAGCTTGAAAAGGAAAGCGAAAGCATAGCAAAACTGATTGTGAGAGAAGCAGGAAAACCATACAAGCAAGCTATTGGTGAACTCCAGAGATCTGTAGAAACATTGCAGTTTGCTGCAGAAGAATCAAAAAGAATCTATGGTGAATCTGTACCTATAGATGCCACAGGACCTGTTGATGCAAGATTTTTGGCATTTACCAAAAAGGTTCCTCTTGGTGTAGTGGGAGCAATAACTCCATTCAATTATCCTGTCAATTTGGCTTTGCATAAGATAGCTCCAGCTATTGCAGCCAAAAACACTGTAGTCATGAAGCCATCTATGGAAGCTCCTTTGGCGGCATTAAGATTGGCTGAAATAATCAATAACCATTTTCCAGATGGGGTAATAAACTCAGTAACTGGCTATGGAAGTGAAGTGGGAGATGCAATGGTGGTGTCAACTGGCATAAACAAGATCTCCTTTACAGGCAGTGTAGCTACAGGTTTATTCATTTCATCAAGAGCTGGCATGAAAAAATTGACTATGGAGCTTGGAGGAAATGACCCATTGGTCATTCTTGAGGATGCAGATGTTGAAAAGGCTATAAGTGCAGCGACATCCGGTGCATTCCTATTTTCAGGTCAGGTTTGCATAGGAGTTAAAAGAATCATCCTTGACAATAAGATTGCTGATGAATTCATTGATGTCTTTGTAAAGGAAGCAAGCAAGCTCAAGATGGGAGACCCTATGGATGAATCAACTGATATCGGCCCTGTAATCAATGAAAGTTCCGCTATCAACATTGAAACATCAGTAAATAGTGCCATTGAAGATGGTGCAGAACTTCTTTTAGGCGGAAACCGTAAGGACTGTTTCTATGAACCTACCATTTTGGATAATGTCAATATGAAGATGGGCCTTGTTGCAAATGAGACATTCGGTCCGATAGCACCAATCATCAGAGTTGATGGAATCGATGAGGCAATCAAGGTAGCCAATGACACCCAATATGGCCTTCAGGCAGGTGTGTTTACTGAAAGTATTCGAAGTGCACTTAGATGCGCCAATGAAATCGACGCAGGTTCCGTTTTAATCAACAAGGAATCTACATTCAGAACAGATGCCATGCCATTTGGTGGATTCAAGTCAAGCGGAATAGGCAAGGAAGGAATCAAATATGCAGTTGAAGACATGTGCAAAAGCAAATTGATTGCATTTAACTGCAAATGATTTTCATCTAAAAGTATTAATTTAAAGAAGAATAAAATAATTATTAATTAAAAAACTAAAATTATTAAATTTCTTAAATTTATTTTTATCAATCGTGATATTATGTGGGACACTGCAAAAGATTATAGAATATTGATAGCTATGCATGCTCGTGAATTATTCTTAAGAACCGTGCAAACTGGAAGTTTCAGAGGTAATTGGAATAAGAAAGGCACAATTGAAGAAGCTAAAAAGATGGAGCCAGACTTAAAGTCCTTGCTTTACTGTTATCTTGAAGGAGATACTTTAGCCAATTGTGAAGATGTTGAAAAGCTTGAAGAAAAGGCTAATAAAATAGTCAATTTCCTTGGTGGTGAGGATTGGGCACATAAGTTTATGAGTGGTGCTCCAAAGGATGAAAGGGAAAAGACAGAAGAGAATATTGCTAAGGTAAGATTCTTCCTTGACACCATTTTAGGCCTCAGGTCAAGATTTAAGTTTGGACCTATTGATGATCCAATCGTAGGAATTGATGTGAAGGTTGGAGAAATCATGAGTGTCAGCAAACATCCTAAAGCTGATTCATTAATGATCTGTAATGTAAACCTTGGAAAAAGAGCTTTAAAAGTTGTTACCAATGACTTGACAGTTAAGGAAGGCAATAGGGTAGGCGTTTCCTTGCTTCCTCCTGCCACATTTATGGAAATTGTTTCTGAAGGAATGTTTTTAGGAATGAATGGTAGCATTTTAAAGGATGTTCAAGGTGAATTAGGTCAAATGCCTAATGGAATACCTATGGAATCATTAAATGAAACCAAAAACATGATTACAAACTTTTTGGATAACTAATCCAAACTTTTACTCGCTTCGCTCGCAAAAGTTTGATC
>NZ_JAZNIB010000347.1:0-3195 GCF_045577275.1 Methanobrevibacter sp. | reverse complement strand
TTATCATTGATAAACGCCTTATTATGGCCTCTTATAAGCTATTTATCACTTAGATTCGTAGTCATTACACTGGGTTTTGGAACATTCCTCATCGACGGAATCCTTCTCTATATAATAAGCCTCTTTATTCCAGGAGTTCATATAGAAGGAATATCCCTATTTGCAACCCCGCTTCTTATCGGACTGATTTCCTCATTCCTATCACTTGTCCTTAATATCGATGATGACAAAAGCTACTATCAAAACGTTTTGGAAAAGGAAATGACTGCAATATATAAGGATAATGCAGATAAGGAAGGATTCATTTTTCTTGAAATTGACGGCCTCTCCTACAATACACTAAAGAAGGCATTGGACAGGGGAGACATGCCTACATTGTCCAAATGGATTGAAAACGGGGACCATAAGCTTACAAGATGGGAAACCGATCTTTCAAGCCAGACATCATCTTCACAGGCAGGAATACTTCATGGAAACAACAGCAACATACCGGCCTTCCGTTGGCTTGAAAAGGAAAACGACAACCGCATAATCTCATCAAACGGAATGGAAAATTCAGAAATCATCGAAAAGAGAATATCCGATGGAAAGGGCCTCCTTTCAAACAAGGGAGCAAGCAGAAGCAACCTGTTTTCAGGAGATGCAGAAGACCACATCCTAACCTTCAGCAACCTGACTCAATCCAAAAGCATAGGAACAACCAGCTGGTACTACCTATATTCAAAGCCTTATGTAATCACCAGAATCGTCCTGCTCTTCCTTTTCGACATGGTGATGGAACTTGGTTCAAGAATAAGACAGCTTTTCATCAATACACAGCCTCGTCTCAAATGGAGAGGGTTTGCATACTATGTTGCCCGTGCAGGAACAAATGTGGCCATGAGGGAAGCTACAACATATACAATAATTGGAGACATCTTTGCAGGCCAATACAATGCAATCTATGCAACATATATGGGCTATGATGAGATAGCGCACCACTCAGGAGTGGAGGACTATGATGCATTCTATGCATTAAGGCAAATCGACAAGCAATTCAGAAGAATCGAAAAGGCAACTGAAAAGGCTCAAAGAAAATATAAGCTTATCATACTTTCAGATCACGGCCAGTCAAATGGATTCACATTCAAGCAAAAGTATGGAATCACATTGAATGACTTAGTCAGTGAACTCTTGCCTGACAACATCAGCATACACAGCATATTGCACTCCAACGACGATTATTTCAGAAAGAAATATTCTCTGGAGGATTATGTTGAAGGGAAAGTGGACAATACAAGAGAAAGGATAGACACAACCGTCGACAATACCAAGGAAAGGATTGACACCAGAGTGGATAATGCAAGGGAAAGAATAGAAAATACAAGAGAGAGAATAGACACCAGAGTTGACAGCGCAAGGGAAAGAATAGACATTCATCCAATGGAAAGGCTATCCAACATAAAGGAGAACTCCAGATTTTCTGAATATATGGAAAGGCTCAGACTCGACAACAGGTTCTTCAATGATGATGAATCATTTACAGATAAGCTGAATAACATTTCTTCAGATCTTGACTTGAACATCAGCTTTTCAAACAAGACTACAGTCAGTGAAGAGACTGCACAGGCAATGGTGCTTTCCTCTGGAAATTTAGGCTTGATTTATTTTACAGATTGGTCCAATAGAATGACATATGAACAGATTGAAGATGCATTTCCTGGACTCTTGAAGGCATTATCTCATCATGATGGCATAGGTTTTGTCATGGTGAAAAGCAGTATATATGAAACTGTGGTTTTATCAAAAGGTAGTGTACTTTACCTTGAAACAGGCCATTGCACAGGTGAAAACTTCTATGAGAAATATGGTGAGCACATCATTGAAAAGTTGAGAAGAACAGATAAGTTTGAACATGTTCCGGACATTCTCGTAAACAGTGAATATGATGTGGAAAACGATGAGGTCTATGCATTCGAGGATTTGATTGGAAACCATGGTGGAGCTGGAGGAAACCAGCAATATCCATTCATATTATATCCAAGTGATTGGGACTTGGAGGAAGAGATATTCGGTGCAGAAAAAGTTAATAAATTCTTTAAGTCTGAAATGGAAAAGTCATGGAAAGGTAAATAAATAGCTATTTTTTAAATTAGAAATACCCTTAACCATAAAAAAAGATTAAAAAAAGATTAAATGACCTTACAATCACTTAAAACATGTTTAAAATACCTAAAGACACCACTATCAAGATCAATGTGGATATGGAATCTGTAAGGCTTGTAGACAGTGGAATGACTATATTATCAGGGTCCAATCCTCTTCTATATGAAATTGTGGATATGTAGAATACCACAAGCAACATGATCAATATCAATATCATACCTGCAATCAGGCTTATTGACAATGATTGAGGGAATCCGACACCAAGATTTCCAAAGGCCACTGTTGATGATTCAGCCAAGAATCCAATCAAAGGATACATCAATATAGCCAAGGTCACAATAGCTATGAAGTTTTCCATAGTGTGCTTCTTAGGCCTTAATACAGGGTCGATTAAACCTGAGTGGAGACCTGAGGATAATCTTGCTCCTAAGATGCTTACCAAACCGCCACTTTCACCGGAGAACAATGGTACAAGGGTAAGCAATGTCTGATTCCTAAGCAATGTGCTGATTGAATTGTTCAATATTCCACCTGCAACGGTTCCCAATATGGAACAGAAGAAAAGGACAGGAGTGGACTGCCTTACGATATGTCTCACTTCATTGTCTGCTGTGTATCCTGAAATCAATGCAGCAAGGGTTATGATTATTATTATCACAAATAGAATCATCTTGACCATAGGATGGAAACCTATGAAGTTCACTGTCATCACACTTAAGATGATTGCAGGCAAGGTGAAGAAGTCACCGACAGCTGCAATGAAAGGAGTTGTGATGTTGTCTGGGTCCCAACCGCCTTCAAAGCTCTTGAGTGAAATGAACATTGTAATCGGAAGCATGATTATTGTTGAAAAGAGACCTGCGATAAATGAGATCATTACAAAGTCATAAAGGCTTATGCTTTCAAAGTTGAATAGGATACATATTATCTTTGCAATCACTGCAAGCAATACAGAAAGCACCATAGTCAAAATGAGGGATGCAGTAATGTTTTCATCCAAAATGTCTGACCTTTTGAATTCCGGAGACAAGGTACCAATGTGTAGGTGAG
>NZ_JAZNIB010000346.1:0-10268 GCF_045577275.1 Methanobrevibacter sp. | reverse complement strand
CCCTATAATACTTGCCAGAGACAGTTCATTCTATGGTGAGGATGCCAATTATCGTCAGGTGAAGATAGCAATCAGGAAGCTTTTAAAGCATGCTGATGGAATTGGATTAAGTGGTTTTGGTGAAATAGACACAACAGTTGCTGAAATAATCTGTGAAAAATGTGAAGCAGCAGGAAAGATCTCTTCCATTCATGTGGCTGAAAGTGAAAGCAACCAAGTCGCTTCAATTGAAAAGACCAATAAGACTGAACCTCAAAGGGCATTTGAAGCTAATTTCAATCAGATAGTTCACATGACCAATCCTAAGGGAAGTGACATTGATGCACTTTCCAAATCCAACAGTTCACTGACAATTTGTCCTAGATCAAATGGTGCATTGAGTGTTGGAATCATTCCACTTTTTGACATACTGAAAACTGGAGTTAAGCCTTTGATTGGTAGTGACAATATAATGATAAATAGGCCTAATTTATTTAGAGAAATGGAGTTTACATTAAAAATTATGAAGGGATTCTCCAAGAATTACATAGCTCCTATTGAAATATTGAAAATGGCAACAACTAATGTATGTATAGCAGATTCATTAAGTGAAAAGATCAATAAATCATACATTGAAGAAGGTCAAAATGCTGAATTTATGATAGTAAATCAAAAGTCCAACAATCCATATTTAAGTTTGATCAATAGGACTGAAATAAATGATATTGTGAAAATTATTTAATTTCACTTTTTTTTTATTCTTTCTATTTTTCTTCTTTATTTCATTTTATTTTTTTCTTCTTTCTATTTTTTCTTTTTCCTATTTTTTCTATTTTTTAAAATTATATGATTTTTATCATCCAATAAAATCTTTAATCAAATCTTCTATTTCTTTTGGCTTTTCAACCATCATCATATGTCCAGCATCTTTTAACAATTCGTATCTGCAGTTTAATGCTTCTGATACTTCAAGCCCTCTTTCTGGAGGGACTATCTTATCATATTCTGCAGATATCACCATTGTTTCTGCAATTACATTATCTATTTCCTTCATGTTGTCAAAGTTTGTAGCTGCTCTCATCTCAGCAACCCTATCTTCAATGCTAAGCTCTTTTCCTTGCGGTCGCATTGTTCTTAGGTTTTCAGGATTTTTGGTAGTTGGAGCAAATATGCTTTCCCTCATGATTCTTCCATATTCCTCTTTTGAAACGTTTTCAACTGATAATCCATTAGCTTTAAGAAGATTTGTAATTGCAGGGCTTGAGCCATCTCCCTTTGTTCCAATGAGAATCAGCTTTTCAAAGACATCTGATATTTCGCAGGCTCTAAGTGCGATGAATGAACCCATTGAATATCCTATTGCAGTAGCATTTTTAAGTTGAAGGTCCTCTGCAAAGGATACAAGATCCTTAGCTAAGTCTTCCAATGTATAATTGGCCATTCTATCGCTTTCACCATGTCCTCTGCAATCAATTGTATATACTTTGTACTTGTCTAAAAGGCTGTTTCTCATTAAGTACATGGTTTCCTTAGATGAAGAGAGTCCATGGATTAGAACAATTATTTTCCCATCTTCAGGGCCTGATTCATCATATGCAAGTTTAATGCCATTAGTTTCAATAAATTTAGTCATGATTTAATCTTTATTCATTTAAATATAAATTAATTGTTGTTATTTTTCATTTTAAAGTTAATTGAGTTAATATTTGTCTTTTTTGAAATTAAATAGAATTTATTTAGATTGAGAAGTTCCTTTCATTTCCAAAAAATTTATTATGATTGTTTTATATATCTTAATATAGTTAACAATTAAAAATTTAATCTATCAATTTTTCTAAGTGATTAAAATGGCTGAACAGTTATATAAAAAAATTTTATTGCCTACCGATGGTTCCAAATATGCGGATAAGTCTGAAAAGCATGCTTTATCTATCGCTGCAGCATATAATGCTGAAATCATTGCTTTAAGTGTTGTTGAAAATACAGTTCCAGTAAATCTTACAGGTAAGGAAACTGTAGCTGAAATAAATCAATTGCTTGAATCCGAAACATTGTCAAACCTTAAAAAAGTGGAAGACCTTAGGGATGAGCAAGGATTGGATATTAAAATCACACCAAAGATAGCTAAGGGTTCTCCTGCAAAAGCTATTTTGGCAGTTGCTGAGGAAGAGGATGTTGACCTTATTGTCATTGGAAGTTCAGGTAAGTCTGGAATTGATTTGTTGTTACTTGGAAGTGTAGCAGATAAGGTAGTAAGATCAGCTAAATGTTCTGTTTTAGTTGTACACTAAATCTTCTTTTTTTCTATTTTTTTTAATTAATTCTATTTTTCAATTCTTTCTATTTTTCAATTTATTCTATTAAAAATTATTAATTTTTTCAATTTATTCTATCTTTCAATTTAATCTATTTTTCAATTTAATCTATTTTTCAATTATTTATTTTTCTATTAGAATCGTTCTTCTTTTCAATTTTTATCAATCAAATATCAATCTCTTTTCAAATAAGTTAAATACAATAAAAAATCAAATACAATATTAGGTTTTAACATGAAAGAAATAGATTTTGATTTAGAAAGCAATCCCTTCATTAACTTTTTATCATCAAGATGCAATATGTCTGCAAGAATTGATGTTGAAGATATGTGGAACTATTCAAAGGAAAATAATTTGTCTTTCTTTGTCATGTCCTTAGGTGCCTTAATGAATTCAGTGAATAAGGTTCCTGAGATGAGAAGACGCATTGTCGATGGCAAAGCCATTGAATTTAAGTCTTTGGATGCCATTTGCCCTATAATGAATAGGGAGCAGACAATTTTTAAGGAAATTAGGGTTGAACCTCCTCAAAGGTTTAATAATTTCTTAAAATGGCATGATTATGTGGAAGACCATATATTAAATGTTTTGGAAGGGGTTGATGAGGCATTTGATGTGCCTATGTTGGAAAGGGATGAACTGAATATCGCTAATTTTTCCTGTGTTCCTTGGATTGATTTTGATTCAGTTACCACTGCAACAGCTACTGGAAATACCATTCAACCTTTAATCACATGGGGAAAGGTTAATTCAAATTACGAAATGACTGTATCCATATCATTCAGCCATATTTTTGTAAATGGATTGGAAGTATCAAAGTTTTATGGCTATGCTCAAGAGAACTTCAATGATTTGAATGGATTAGGATTATGATATTTCAAAATATAGTCTAAGGGAGAAAATTCCATATTCCAAAATTTTTCTTTTATATTTTGCCCATTTTTTATATTATTTTATACACTTTTTTCTATTTTTTATGTAAAATTTTTTGATAAAACATAACTTTTCATTTTTTTCACTGATTTTTTCATGTTTCATACTAAAATTATTTAAATGATAAAAAATATATTAACAAATGTTTAATAAGAATTTTACTTTTTGTTAAAATTTAACAAAAATATTTTAAGTATGTGATAATTACGGAAGAGAGAAAAACAAGATAGACTTTCTAATTTTAAAACACATAAATTATCATAATACTATTTAATTTCAATCTTATTCAAAAATAATTATGGTGTTACTTATGAAAGTAAAAGATGTAGCGTCTACAGATGTTATTCATGTAACTGTTCCTGGAAGCAGAGAAGATGCTTTAAGAATCATGAAAAAAGAGGATGTATCTGTAGTACCTGTTATTAAAAATGATACTAACAAATTAGTCGGGATTTTAACTCGTTCTGATATGATCACCAATCCTGATGAAGAACAAATTGCAATGTTAATGACTAGAGATTTAATTACTGCAAAAATGGATGATGAATTAAAAACCGTTGCAGAAAAGATGGTTGAAAACAACATTAGAAGAATTCCTGTAATAAACGATGATGATGAATTAGTAGGAATCGTAACTTCTTTTGATATTGTAGCTTTAGCTATTGCTGATATGGGAATCAAAGAACCTGTAGAAGATTATATGATTAAGACCATTCCTGCAACTTGGGATGAAACTCCATTGAATGTAGCATTTGAAGTAATGAAATTCTTCGGATTGAAATCTATTGTAGGATTAAACTCCAACAATAAGATGACTGGTATTTTGACTGAAACCGATTTCATTGCTGAAAGTGAAATCATCTCTGAAAGAACCGAACACAGCTCTTCAGTAGGTACTGAAGGAGACAAATGGTCATGGGACAGTACTTCCGTATTGTACATTGAGAAAAACCACCTTAAATTTACCGATAAGGTATTTAAGGATGTTGCAGTTAAAGATGTAGTTACTGCAAACACCAAAACCAAAGTCTCTGTATGTGCTGAAAAAATGAGATCTCTCGATGTAGAGCAATTGCCTGTTTTAGGAATTGAAGGAGATCTTGTCGGACTCGTCAGAGCTAGTGATTTAATTAAAACTTTACTTTAAGTTCAAGCTTTTGCCTTCGGCAAAACCTTGACCAAAACTTTTTTCATGGTTTTTTAACCATTCTTTTTTTATTTTAGTATCTATTTTTTAATTTTTATATTAATCTTTACTATTTTTTTATAATTTTGTAATTTAATTTGAATGTTGTTTTTATTGCATAATTTGCTTTAATTTTAATATTGAGTTGTAATCATATTATAAATTAATTTTAAATTATAAAATTGCCTTAATTTTGTAATTGGGGCATTTTTAGAAAGTTTTATTAATTTTAAAATCAAATATGTCTTTAGGTTTCGCCACCTAAAAAATTTACAAACAAGTCTAATTTTTAGGAGGTGATGATTATGGAATGGTCATTAAAATTTTTTCTGTTATTGCTTAGTGCAATAATTAGTTTTATTTTAATTTTCATAGAATAATCATATCCTAATAATAAAATCCCATGGTAAAAAAAGTTAGGTTGAAATTTTCCTAGGTGGACTTTTCCTTTTTAATATTACGTCATTTTTTCTAAATTTTCAAGTAAATTTATATACAAAAAAATTTATATTATATTCATGGATTATTATTAGTCCTAAAATTGACTTGTTTGGTGTTATTTGAATTCTTTTTAGAATTCACTTAACATTTTTGTACTATTTTATTAGCTATTTTTTTCTATTTTTTAATTTTAAAATATTTATACTAGTTTCAATAAATGTTTTAGTATTCAATTTTATAATTTAATTTTTAAAATACTTTATTTTTCATGTGATAAAATGTCTGAAGAACCTATTTTAGTTATAAAGGATAATGATTCAACAATTGGTATAAGAGCAAGAGTGGGAGAGGAATTCTCTGAACATGAAATCCAATTAAGCGTCATTCTTGCTTATTATTGGGACAACGATCTCCCAGTCATTGAAAACTTGGTGGATCTTTTTGAGTCTTCAGTCAAAAGAACTATAAATGAAGTCATTCCACATGAAAATCTATTTTTAAAATACAATCTAATTACCGATGATGAAATCAGTCAGGCAAGCAGATTTGAGATTCATCTTCAGGAAGTCAAGGCAGATGATCAAAACCTACGTTTAGATGGTAAAATACTTGCTTTAAAGGGGCTTTCATCAAAAGAGGAATACTCAAAAGGCATTTTGGATAAGATAAATATTCTAAACAACAATGAATCTGAAGTTGAAGATTGGAGAGTAAGCGATTCAAAAGTAGAAAAATTAGTTGAAAAGAATATTCCGACTGAAAAGAAGATTTCATTCAAGGAATTTGCAAGACAGCAAAGAGAGAAAAATAGTAATTAGAAAAAATAGTGATTAAAAAATTAATTAATTTAAAAAAAATGTCAATTAGAAAAATTCTAATTAATTTAAAAAAATAGTATAAGAAGAACTTTAAACAGTTCTTCTAATGAGTGGTAATATCTTTACCAAAGATTCTTTAGCATCTTCCTTGTTTTTATTGTTTTCAATGCTTATTTTTCCGTCACGGAATATTTTAGACTCTTTTTCATCAACATTCAATTTAATGTAGCCTATTTCCTCATTTGGTTCCACATTGCTTAAATGCTCATTCTTATTCTCTTGAATTATTTCAGCAGTTTCTGAAATGTTTATGCCAAATGGCAATTTTTTTCTTAAGATAAGATTGTTTGATCCTTTTTCAAGCTCATCATCTTCAATGAGATTATCATTATCCTCAATAGCTTTAAGATTTAATAGAACCTTATCATATTGTGCTGATTTAAGTTCATTGAAAATGGTATCTATTGTTTCATTATCCAAAATCTTTTCAATATTCTCCATTTCAATGGTGGCCACATTATTCTCTTCCCTAAGCTTAACAACTTCCGATCCTGTTTTTTCTTTTATTAAAGCTTCACCATAGTCAATTCTATTGACCTTATCGATTGTAACGGTTTCATTTGTCTTGACTCTTGTTGCAAGACAGGTTGTTGACTTGGAGTATGGAATATTGTTTTCCTCAAGGAATTGATGAATTTCATATGTTTCAAGTTCGGCATCAATGAATGGGCTTTCAATTTCATACTCATATTTCATGAGTATCCCAGGCCTGTCATGAGTAAGGTCTGTTATATTGTTTCCGTCTATGATTATTTCATAACCTTCTTCATTAGCCTTTTGTTTAATTGCACCATACATTAAGTTTCTGCATAGTAAACATCTTTTTGGACTATTTTCAACAAACTCCTCTACATCTAGGAAGTTACCTTCAATGACTTCGTGTCTTATTCCAATTTCATCTGCTCTTCCTTTTGCAAATTCCAAAAATCCTGTTGGGAAAATTTGATTGTTATATGTGATTGCAAGTACGTCTGCACCAGCTTCCTTTGCAAGGTATGCAAGTAATGTGCTGTCTGCTCCAGCAGAAAAAGCTAGAGCAATCTTTTTATTCTTTAATATTTCTTTAACTTTGTTGATTTTGACATTTATATTCATAATTGGCCTCTTTTACTAATAATTAACAATTTATTATTAATTATTGATTAATCGCCCGAGTTCAATTATCATATCATATAAAAAATAATAAATTAACTATTGTTATATTCATTATTGCTTTTAAAATTTTCTATATCAACGTTATATTTTAAAATAAGGCTATTCCAAGTTTTTAATGTATTCCAAGACTTCAATAGCATCCAAATATTTGATGTCCTTTTCCTTCAATACAAAATCAATAAGCTTGGTTTTCTTTTTATCTTCCATTTCCACTTTGGAGAATATGTTTTGGTAGGACCGTTTTGGATAATAGATTTCTTTGGCAACATCATGGATGTAATCCCTTTCATCTTCTGTGATTATTCCTTCCTTAACTGCCAAATCCAATTTGTAGTCGACATTTACAAGAGCTTCAGATATTGGCACATTTCGCACTGGATCAAAACTGAGCGCCACATCATCATCTGAGGTGATTTGTCCAGATCTGTATGCTTTGTAAACATAACCGATTCCAATCATTCCAAGGTCATCAAGCTCTGATGCTCTTAAAGCACCCATACTGCTTCCGCCAACTACAGTTATTCCCTTGTCCAATGCTTTCATGATTTCCTTATGTGCAACTGCAGGGGTGTGATGGAATGCACCATCTATAATCCCTATAACATCTGGCTTTTCGCTGATTGCCTTTAGGATGTCTCCCCTTTTAACTGGAGGTCTATAGTCAGCATCCAATATGGTTTTAGCTTCATCCTCTAAAATGGATAATCCTAAATAAACTATGATTTTCTTGCTCATTTTAAAATCTCTATAAAATTGAATTAGATTAATTGAATTAAATTATTTAAATCAGATTAAATTAAAATTCATTGGCTTAAACCAATCCTCTACGTGCTTTTCTATCATATTCCAAAGCTCTGTTACCTAATCTTTCTTCATCCAATGAATACAATTCTGCCTTTGGAATGATTACTCTTGCAACATTGATTCCGATTTCATCTCTTGTAAGGTCGGTGTATAGTATTTGATTGAATCCAACCTTTCGTGCCTCTTCAATGCTTGTTTCAATATCCTTTTTGATTGAATGTGAGCTTTTATCCTCAATGTCTGAAAGGTCAATTGTTTCATCTTCCCTTTGGAAGTAATGTCTGTTCATCCTTTTCATATGTTCATAGCCTGATTTTCTCATGAAATCCGCTCTTATTGTGTCTTCACGGGTTCCATGAATTTGAGTTGCCCTGCTTTGTGCAACTTCAGTCAATGCTCTGATAACAGCAACTTCTGGGTTCAAGTGAGTTCCAACACCTAAGGTCAAAAGCGCAGGATCCTTAAGGACTGTATCATCAGCACTTGCAGCTACAGTTGTAATCTTAAGGTCTGCTGTGATGTCCATAAGCTTAATATCAATTCCTTGGCTATGGAATTTGTCTAAAAGCTCATTGATTATTTCATTATCGATATTGTCTTGACTGATTTCCTTCTTGTTTCTTTTTGTTAGCTCAAAAATGCTCCATGCATCCCTTTCTACAACTTCAAAGATACCATGCAAAACGGATTCCTCTATGATGTTTCCAGATGCAAGACCATTTGTGTTTCCTTTAAAAATAGCTATTGGACTTGGACTCACTTCCCTTGTTGGAATATATGGGTGGAAAACTGCATTTGATGGGACATAGATGGTCTCTTCGCTTATGATGTCCTCTGCTTCTATCCATTCAAGCCTTGAATTTTCCACATTTTCATTGCCGTAGTTCTTTGGCAATAGAAGGTCTTTAGGGTCAAGAACATTTTTGGTATCCTTGATGTTGTTGTAGGTGTCTACAAAGGTTCTTTCACCATCAATGTCTTGCCTTTCTGCAGAGTATCTTTCAAACCCTTCCATCATTGCTGATGCCTTAGCCTGTTCTTTTGTGGCTCCTTTTCCAGCATAGACGCTTACACTGCCTGACTGTGCAGTGGGACGAATTGCAGAAAAGACTGGAATCTTGATTCTGTCAAGGTCTGTAATGTCAGTCAATCTGGTTATCCCTGCAGTTCTTAGCTTGTCTTCGTTTATTTCAATTGTTTCCTTAGGGTCTCTCACTCTATGAGTTCCCTTAAAGAATTTTATTGGAATGTCTTCAAACATGTTTTTTATCCTTAGCTATTTTTAATTGTTTAGATTTTTTAAGATTTGTAATATTTATATTATGTAATTGATTATTTATAATAATTGTTATGGCTAACTTTTAAATTATTCGTTTAATTTTTAAATAATAAAGGATATAACAATTTATAGAAGAAAATAAATAATTTGTTTGAGGCCTTTAAATGCAAATTAAGGAAAATAATGTTCATGATTTTCACATAAGTAATATCTTAAAAAAATTGGAAGAAAAAGATCAGGATGCCATGTTGGTGGCTAATTTCAATAATATCTATTACCTGTCAGGTTATCTGTCAACCAGCTTTGCATTCATGATAATCAAGGAAAATCCAATCATATTCGTATCAGGTATGGATATGGAAAATGCAAAAAACACTTCATCCATTGATATTGTAAAGTACGAATCATATGAAAAGATGATAGAATACCTAAAGGAAGAGCAAATTAAGAACTTGGCTATTGAATTAGAATTACCTGCAAGTGTTTATCAAAAGTTTAAGGATTTCAATCTCACCATATCTGGTGTAATTTCAGCTGAAAGGATGATAAAGTCTGATGATGAAATCAAGAAAATACTTAAGGCAACAGACATTGCACATAAGTCATTGATTGAATTGGATGTGCGTGATAAACAGGAAAAAGGAGCTCAGGAATGGGAATGTGCCTACGAATTAGGTTATTTGATGAGAAAGAATGGTGCAAGTGTCGAATCATTTGATACAATATTTGCATCAGGCCCAGTATCAAGCTTGCCTCACTCAACTCCAAGGCAACATGTCCTTGACACTCCTGTTTTAGTGGATTATGGCTGTAAGTTTGAAGGATATTGCAGTGACACAACCAGAACATTCATCTACACAGAAAGGCAGGAAGAAATCTCCAATATTGTTCTTGAAGCTCATGATAAGGCTATTGATGTAGTTAAAGCAGGAGTGAAGGCTTGTGAAGTTGATAAAGTGGCAAGAGACATCATTGCTGAGTATGGATATGGGGATAATTTCATTCACAGCACAGGTCACAGCTTAGGTTTAGACATTCATGAAAATCCTTCTTTATCTCTTAAGGATCAAACTGTTTTAGAGAATAATATGATTGTAACCATTGAACCTGGAATCTATCTTGAAGGAGAATTTGGAATAAGGATAGAGGATATGGTTTTGGTTGATAAAAAGGGTAAATTAATTGGTAATTTGCCTCAAATTTTATAATTTTTTATATTTTTTTATTTTTTTATTTTATTTTATTATTTTTTTGCCTAATTTTAAGTTTCTTAAATCATTTTAATTTTATAAATTAAT
>NZ_JAZNIB010000345.1:0-6736 GCF_045577275.1 Methanobrevibacter sp. | reverse complement strand
GACAATCCAAATTGCAAAGCAAATAATTGTCAATCCAAGATAAGCGGCAATGCATCTTGCAACACCAATGGATTTGATGATTTCAATGATTTCCTTGTAATCAAATGCCTTTTTCAATGAACCGTCATAGTTTGCCATATTGGCTACACCAAACATGCTCATCAAGTAAGCGAATACAATAGCTACAATAGTTACTATGGTACCGATGCCCATCAATGCAGATTCACCATATCCGCCGATTGCACTAGAGGCAATTGCAAATAACATGAAAATCAAGAATGGAATCAGGCAATAGACAAAATAGACCAGAACTACCTTTATACCATCAACAAACATGTCAATAACATTATCAAATTCAGGTAATGGATCATTACCGTTAATCATACCTTCCACAGAGATTTTAGTAACTCTGTATGAATAACCATAAATCAAGAATATTGGAAGGAACAGGAAACTTAGGAAGTAAGTTACTCCCAATATCAATAAAGTTTTCAAATCCTTTGCAGAATATTCCAAAGAATCCTTATAAATATCTAATATCACTTATATCAACCCCAATAAAAATCAAATTATTTTTTTCTTAAAGTTCATCATCACTAAATTTAAAAATATCCTCTATACTTAAATAAGAATCCGTGTCCTCACCATAGGTGGCTACATTCAAGACTCTTGTCAATTTATATGCCAAAAGTAAAGAGGGATTATACCGTCCGTTTTCCAAGGCATTGATTGTCTGACGAGTCACACCGACTGATTCAGCCAAGTCCTGTTGACTCATCTTGATTTCCTGCCTCAAATATCTTATAATTGTTTTCATATAATCACTTAAATAATAGCTAGATTCAATATGGAAATAAAAAAATGTAATGAAAACATTACAAATGTAATAAATAATTTCCAAATGTAAAAATTATTTTACATTCCCATATGTAAAAATTATGTTACATCATATATAAATGTTTCGATGAATTATGTAAAAATCATAAAAATAGTGACTGAAAAAGTGTAAAAAATAGAAAAAATATGAAAAATAGAAAAATAAGGGATAGGGCAAATATCATCATGCCCTGAATGATTTAAAATTCTCGAGAATGTACAATAGTATTAAAAGCCCGGAAATTGTTGAAAGCGCTAATGTGAGTGGAGCAAGAGGCATTTGTAAGAATATCTGATCTATACCAGTTGTCTCAAGAAAAACAGCTAGAAGATTATTTAAAAAGTGAATAGACATTGACATAAGAATATTGTCTGTTTTCAAATAGATTATGCACATGCAGATTCCAAAGACAAATGCACTTGTAATTCCACCAAATTCATGCCCTAGTGCAAAGATTCCAGAAGATACCAGTATAGCAGGGATTATTCCAATCCTTATCTTTAATCTATTGAGCAGGACCCCTCTAAACAACAGTTCTTCAAGTACCGGTGCAATGATGATTGAAGACAATATCTCCAAAAGTAAAGAGGATGTGTCCAAAACTTCTGGAACAAAATCCGGCATAGGTACGTTATCAGGATATACATAATTCATGAATATGTCCAAATTTGAAATCAATGCTACAAAAATAAATGCAAATATAAGGTTTACTGCGAATATATAAAGAATCTCACGCCTATTATCCCTTTCTAAAATCTTTGAAAAGTTGTTTTTCAACCCATGAGTACCCCTTAATGCCCATGCAAAGAACAAGAGCAAAACAATCAAAAAGGGAAGGACAACCAAATCCTCATTATTTTCTATGACAGGAAAAGCCACATATATTGCCACTGCTACGAAAAAAGCAACAATAAGTGCCAAAGCTAAATCCCTAATTCTTATTGTCCTTAGCCTCACATTAAAGTCAGTTACATCAAAATCCATTTTATGCACCAATGATTAATAATATTAAAAAAAATCAACATATAAATAAATTAATCGATTATAATATTTACGAAATAATATTATAAATAATTTACTTATTAAACTTTAATTGAAAGGATTAAAAGACAGGCTTATTGAATTTTCTAGCATAATAAATTATGTATACCGGAACGAAAATTACTGAAAACAAACATAATAAACCCATTACTTCAGCAAATGGCTCATGATATAGAATTGACAATAAAGGAGTGTAATCATTGATATACACCAATAGATTTCCTAAAAAATGAACTGCAATGTTCATAAGGATATTATCATATTTCATATAGAATACACACATAAGCATACCGAATGTAGTTGCAGTTATCACATGCAGGAAAGGTGCTCCTCCATAAAAATGAAGTGAACCGAAAATGATAGAAGAGACAACTATTGCAAATGGAGCCCCTTTTCTAATTTTCAATCTATTGAATATGACTCCCCTAAATAACAATTCCTCAGCAATAGGTGCAATGAAAACAGCTACAATAAACCCTAAAAATAAAGTTAATGGATCGGTAAACCCTGGTCCTGCAGCATTAAGAAAACTTGGAGCATGAACTGTAAAAACCAAACCGACATTCACACAAAGATTAATCAAAACAGTGCAAAAAAGGAAATCTATTACTGCAAGAGCAACTATTTTAAAGGCATTTCCAAATTCAAAAACCTTGTTTACATCCTTTGTGAATCCTCGAGTCCCGATACATGCAAGGGCAAAAAATCCCATAATGCATAAATCAAAAATCATTGAAGAGAATTCCTCATTTTCAAATCCAATGAAATTATAGATGTATCCTGCTAAAAATAAGCATATGACAATAGCTATTCCCGCTTCTAAAAGAGTAATTGTTCGAAGCCTTACATTAAAATCCTTAACGCTAAAATCCATACATATCACCCATGATAAAAAAAATAAACTTATTAATAAAAAAATATTGAAATATTTTTCTAATAATAGTATATTATTGTTATTTATAAATTTTTTTAAAAATTTTAAAAATTTTCCAAAAATTGATGCAAATCATATAAAAATTAATAAAATATATTTAATCTAAAATTCAAAAATAAATATGTATTTTAAAATATATGATTTAAAAAACATGATTTTAAAAATTAAAAATTGATATTAAATGAAAATTATCTAAAATAAGGAGAGTTTAAATGGCAATACATCCAATTGAATTTAGATATGGGACTCCAGAAATGAAAAGAATCTGGGAACAGGAAAACAAGCAACAAAGAATGTTAGATATTGAATCTGCATTGGCTCAAGCTGAAGGAGAACTTGGAATCATTCCAAAGGAATTTGCAGACGAAATAAAAGCTAAAGCAAACACAAAATTCGTTACTGTAGAACGTGTAAGTGAAATTGAAGCTGAAACCAAACACGACATCGCTTCCCTTTCAAAAGGATTAAGTGAAGTCTGTGAAGGTGAAGCTGGAGAATACGTTCACTTCGGAGCAACATCCAACGATATTGTAGACAGTTCAAACTCATTACTCATAAAGGACTCAATTGAAGTTCTTGAAGAAAAGATCGAAAGATTAACCAAAATCATTCTTAAATTAGCAGAAGAGAACAAGACCAAAGTCTGTATCGGACGTACCCATGGTCAACATGCACTTCCAACAACCTATGGTATGAAATTTGCAATCTGGGCAGATGAGCTTCACAGACAATACGACAGATTATTGCATGCAAAGGAAAATGTCTGTCTCGGTATGATGGACGGTGCTGTAGGAACCACTGCTGCACTTGGAACCCAAGGTTGGGAAGTTCACAAGAAAGTATCTGAAATTCTTGGACTCAAACCTGCTCCAATCACTAACCAAGTATTGCAAAGGGACAACCATGTAGAATTCATAGCAACCCTTGCTAACATTGCAACTACATTAAGCAAAATAGCTCTTGAGGTCAGAAACTTGCAAAGAACTGAAATTCAAGAGTTAGGTGAATTCTTCGACCCTGAAAAACAAGTTGGAAGCAGTACCATGCCACATAAGATGAACCCAATTACTGCTGAAAGGATTTGTGGTGTTGCAAGAATCGTAAAATCATATGTAAATGCAGCTATGGAAAACAACCCTCTCTGGCACGAAAGAGACTTGACAAACTCTTCCTGTGAAAGAATTATGTTCCCTGAAGCTTGTATTCTTTGTGATTACATCTTGAATCTTACAATCAAACTTATGAACAATCTCATCTTCTATGATGAAAACATTGAAAGAAACCTTAATTTCACCAATGGATTAATCATGGCAGAAAGATTGATGGCAGAACTCACTAGAGCGGGAATGGGTAAACAAACCGCTTATGGAGTAGCTCGTAAAAACGCTATTAAGGCAAACAAAGAGAAATTACTCCTTGCAGACCTAATCCTTGAAGACCCTGATGCAAGCCAATTCCTCTCTAAAGAGGATGTTGAAAGAATTATGGATCCTCATACTTACATCGGTTCTGCAGAAATCATTGTTGATGAAATTTTAGAATCATCTAAAGACTGGTTCTAATTACTCAACTTTTATTTTTTTTTAATCTATTTTTACTTTTTTACTTTTTTACTTTTTTTACTTATTTTTTCAATTTTGTCAAATATTTTAGGACTGTTTTTATCAATAGTATATTAAATAGTTAATATTAATATATTATTGAAGATGTTTTCATGAGTTAAGATGACATATCTAACTTAATTTCATAAGGGATGGATTGACAAATATACGGGGTAAAGATTATGAGAGACATTGAAGAACTTAAGAAAGCACCAGGATTATCGTTAAAAAGGTATTTGATACTGTTTATTTCAAATGTATTGGGAGTGTATTTAATCAGCTCTGGATTGAATCTCACATTAAGCAATTTAGGCCATGTTGTGCTACTCATATTTATCGTCGCAACTTTCAATTTTGTAGTATGGCCCTTTATAACAAAGATATTAATGCCAATTTTTGTTTGGACTTTTGGAATAGCTGCCCTTAGTTTAAATGGGGGAGTATATGTATTTTTCGGACATTTTTTAGGGATAGACTTTCCCGGATGGGGAGTGATAATATTACCATTGACCATAGCGTTTATTTCAATGATCCTATCAGTCATATTTGCAAGTCAGGAGGATAATCCCCACTATAGTGCAATGTTAAGAGAGGCTCAAAGGAAAAGAAAAGGTGCCCCTAAGAATTACCCTGGATTGATAATCGCGGAAATAGATGGTCTTGCATATGACGTCTTGTGTGAAGCTGTTGAGAAGGGCCATATGCCTACTGTCAAGTCAATGCTTGATAACAAAACCCATACTCTTAAGAAATGGGAAACTGACTTGTCTTCACAGACTGGAGCAAGCCAAGCAGGAATCCTCCATGGAAATAATGAAGACATCACTGCTTTCAGATGGGTTGAAAAGGAAAATGACAATCAAATAATGCAATGTTCAGGGATTTCAAAGGTCAAAATACTTGAAGAGAGAATATCCGATGGGAACGGTTTGCTTGTTGATAATGGAGCGAGCAGATCCAATCTATTTTCAGGAGATACCGATGATGTAATCTTCACTTTCAGTAAAATAACCGATTTGAAAAAACTATATAACGGTGCATGGTTTACCATTTTTTCACAGCCTAACTATTTTGCATGTATAGTCATACAGCTTTTGGGCGATATGTTCCATGAAATAGTTTCACAATTGAAACACAGTCTATTGAATATCAGACCAAGAATTTCAAGAGGAATCCCATATATTCCAACAAGAGCAGGGACAAATGTATACATGAGGGAAATCAACACCGAGGCACTTATTGGAGACATGATGGTAGGAGACATTGATGTTGCATACTCCACATATTTAGGATATGATGAGATTGCACACCATTCAGGAGTCAGAGATGAGGATGTATGGTCTGCCCTTAAAGGAATGGACAGACAGATAGAACGTTTGCTTGAAGGAAAGAAATATTCTCCAAGGGAATACCAAATCGTGATTCAATCCGACCATGGCCAAACCAATGGTGCAACATTCAAACAAAGATACGGGCAATCATTTGAAGATTTTGTCAAATCACTACTCCCTCAAGACGTTAACATGTATGCTGAAATGTCTTCAAACGAAGACCGTTTTGCAGGAGCATACAACCCATTTTCAGGTAAGATAAAATACTTTGAAAACAGAAGAAATGCTTATAAAGAAAAAAAGCTAGCAGAATCTGAAATCGTTGTTCTTGCATCTGGAAATCTTGCAATGATTTATATGACCAAATGGAGCCATAGGCTAAGCTATGAAGAAATCAATGAAATGTTTCCAGATATGATTGATGGAATCATCAACAATGAATATGTAGGATTCATATTGGTCAGGTCATCTGAAAAAGGTGACATGGCAATAGGCAAAAATGGAATATACTACCTTGATACTGATGAAATAGAAGGGGAAAATCCTCTTGAAGGTTTCGGAGACAATATAGTCCAACATTTAAAGAGAAACAGTTCCTTCAAATACACTCCAGACATTTTAGTAAACAGCTTTTATGATGCGGAAAATGATGAGGTCTGTGCATTTGAAGAGCTGGTTGGAAGCCATGGAGGAGTTGGAGGAAGCCAATCCGAACCGTTTATCCTATATCCTTCCCAGTGGAATGTTCCAGATGAGGAAATTGTAGGTGCAGAAAACGTCTACAAGATACTAAAGACAAATTTAAAGAACTTGAAAGATAATGCAAAATAGATAAAACTATTTTTATAAGTTGCTCTAAACCTATTAATATGTTTAGAGAAATGAGAAGGAAAAAACAGGCATTAAGTAAAGAAGAGTGCATAGATATTTTAATCAATGAACCACGTGGTGT
>NZ_JAZNIB010000344.1:0-2760 GCF_045577275.1 Methanobrevibacter sp. | reverse complement strand
TTATTTGATTTTATTTTAAAATTTTCATGTTTTTTATAGTAATATTTTTAATAAATAGATTATATATTTAGTAATGTATATTTTTATAACTAATTTAATCGTAAACTGAGATATAGTTTAATCATTATAATAATTAGTTTTATCATGTTATAAGATGTGTTTTTATGGATGAATTAGAAGAAATTGTATTTAAACATGCATTATTGAATGCTGCTAAACATAAGGGAAGTGCAAACCCTGGAGCGGTTATGGGTTCCATCATGAGCAGTGAACCTGAACTCCGCCCAAGAGCAAAGGAAATAGGACCTTTGTCCGGTAAGATTGTAGCTCAAGTGAATGCACTTTCTCCAGAAGAGCAGAAGGCAAAGATGGAAGAGTTGGGAGTTGCTGTTGAAGAGAAAAAACAGAAAAAGGAAGAAGGATTGCCAAAGCTTCCAGGTAAAAACAAGGATGTTGTAATGCGTTTTGCACCAAACCCAAGTGGTCCATTGCATATTGGACATGCAAGGGCGGCTATTCCAAATGGGGAATATGTAAAGAAATGCGGTGGAAAGTTCATATTGAGAATAGAGGATACAGATCCAAAACGTATTTACGAACCTGCTTATGAATTGATTCAGGAAGATTTGAAATGGTTAGGAATTGAGCCTGATGAAGTATACTATCAAAGTGACCGTTTTGAAATCTATTATCAATATGCTGAAGAGCTAATCAAACGTGGAGCAGCATATATGTGTACCTGTGATGGTGGAGAGTTCAAAAAGCTTAAGGACAGTTGCCAAGCTTGCCCATGCAGAGACAATACTGTAGAGGAGAATATGGAACTTTGGAAAAAGTTCCCTGAAATGGAAGCAGGTGAGGCAGTACTTAGAATTAAAACTGATATAAATCATAAGAATCCAGCTATTCGTGATTGGGTAGCAATGAGGATTGTTGAAGAGGAACACCCAAGATTAGGCACAAAATACAGAGTCTATCCTATGATGAACTTCTCTGTATCTGTAGATGACCATTTGCTTGGAATGACTCATGTATTGAGAGGAAAGGACCACCTTGCAAACAGTGAAAAGCAAAAGTATCTTTACCAGCATATGGATTGGGAAGTTCCTGAATTTATCCATTATGGCAGATTGAAGATGGAAGATATCGCTTTAAGTACCTCCAAAGCTATGGCAGGAATAGAAGATGGTACCTATAGCGGTTGGGATGATCCAAGACTTGGAACCTTGAAAGCTATTGCAAGAAGAGGGATCCAACCTGAAACAATCACTCAATTGATGGTTGAAATAGGCATCAAGATGTCTGATTCAGCAATAAGTTGGAAAAAGATTTATGGATTGAATAGAAACATCATTGAGGAAAAGGTAAACAGATATTTCTTTGTAGGAGATCCTGTAAAGATAGACATTGCTGATGTCCCTGAAGAGGATTTGGGATTAAGCATCGAAAGACCATTGCACCCTGACTTTGAGGAAAGGGGCAACAGGACTCTTGTATTCGATAAGGAAGTTTACATTCCAAAAGCGGACTTTACCGATGGAATCAGTCGTTTGATGGATGCTGTGAATGTTGAAATCAAAGACGGCAATGCTGCATTCCACAGCAAATCCTTTGAAGATGCAAGAGAAGCTAAAGCAAGAATCATTCAATGGGTTCCAACTGATGCTATCAAGGCTAAGGTTGTTATGGATGATGCTTCCATCACTGAAGGTCTTTGTGAACTTGATTGCAAAGACTTGAAAGTAGGAGATATTGTACAATTCGAAAGATTCGGATTTGCAAGACTTGATGAAATCAAGGACGATGAATTGATTTTCTATTATGCTCATAAATAGAGCATAATCTTTTTTCTTTTTTTAATTTTTTTTCTATTTTTCTAATCATTTATTCAATTTAACTATTTTTCTTTTTTTCACTTTTTTCATTACCCATAACTCAAGTCATTACCATAGCAAATCATTGAATTCTGGTAAAATTGCATAGTTATAAAATTATTCCACAAAAAATATAAAAAAGAGGATAAATAAATAATTTTAATAATTATTTAATAATTACATATAATTTTTTCATTTAGATAAATTATTCAAGCTCAGATTTTCGCACTTAGAAAATCATGATAAAAAATATTTTATGAGCAGTGATATTAATGGAAGATATGGTTGATAGAGTAATTAAATTGGAATTAGATGAGATTGAAACATATGGATTTCCGCTGGATGAGGTTTTTGCTCTTGAAATTAATCATGATAATGTAAAATACTGTCTCATAATTAAACTTGCTTCAAACAATAAAAATTTGATTTGTTTTGGGCCTGGGGCATTTCAAAGAGATCAAAGAACATCTGATGGGAAATTACTAACTCCTCCTTTCTTTAGCCGGTGGAAATGGCATAAATATTTTAAAGAATCCTTTATTTCTTATGCAGACCCTATTTTCTTCTATGATGAAGAAATTAAAGTAGGATGGTTTGTTGGCACAAAAGATACTTGGTATTTGGAAGTCGTCTCCCAAATCATTAAAAAAATAGCTATTAATCAACAGATAAAAAATGATAATATACTATTTTTCAGCAGTTCTGCAGGAGGATTTGCATCAATTTGTCTTGGAACTCTCATAAAAGGTTCTAAAGTTCTTGTAAACAACACCCAATTTAATGTTTTGCATTATAAAAAAATTCATGTGGACCCTCTTTTTGAATTTTTACAAAAGGATTTTCCTGATTTAAGCAGGTCTCAAATAGAGGAACATCTAAAATACAG
>NZ_JAZNIB010000343.1:0-9846 GCF_045577275.1 Methanobrevibacter sp. | reverse complement strand
ATCATTTTAATTTTTTAATATAAATATTTTTTAACTAAATTATCTTTTAACTAATTATTTTTTAATATAAATATTTTTTAACTAAAAGATATAGATAGACTATTGATTATAATTAATTTAAATTGAGTGATTCCATGACTAAAAAACGTTGCCCTTGGGCTGAAGATGTAGAGGAAATCTATGTAAGATATCATGATGAAGAATGGGGAGTCCCTACCTACGATGACCAGGAACTCTTTGAAATGCTTGTTCTTGAATCATTTCAAGCAGGACTTGCATGGATTACAATATTAAAGAAAAGAGAAAACTTCAGAGAAGCCTTCGATAACTTTGATGTTGAAAAGGTGGCAAATTATGATGAAGAGAAGATAGAAGAGCTATTGAACAATGCAGGAATAATAAGGCATAAAGGAAAAATAAACGCTGCAATAAACAATGCAAATGTCTTCATCGAAATACAAAAGGAATATGGATCATTCTCAGATTACATCTGGCAATTTACAGACAATAAGATACTGGTAGATACCGAAGAGAATTATCTAACCAATTCTCCTCTTTCAGACAAAATAGCTAAGGATTTAAAAAAAAGAGGAATGAAATTCGTTGGAACAACAATAATATACTCCTACTTGGAATCAATCGGAATAATCAACAATCATATTCATGAATGCTTTAGATACGAGGAATTGAAATGAAAACACGAGACTTATTAGAAGAAATAAAGGAAAACATCAAGGATTATGAAATTGAAATCTTTGAGAATAGAGCTAATGATGAGAATGCGGATGAAGCTTCTAAACTACGTGCAAACTTCCATATTCAAAACTACAATGAGATTATGGCATTGAAGATTGATGAGGAAGATGAAAGAAATATAGATATCGATGATGGCTTGATAAATGACATTAAAGATGAATTATACAGATTTTTTGAAGGATGTTCCCCTGAAAGTGAAGAGATATTCAAAAGGTTCATCACATATAATTGCATTTACTTAAGTCTAATAGCTAAAAGGCCATTGCATCCTATTGGAATAGATATGCACAATGGAAAAACAGTATTTGCTGAAGAAGAAGATGGCGAAACAGTATACTACTGCGACATAAAAGAAGAGCAAGCAAAGATTGCTAAAGATTATTATACTTGTCAATACTGTGTTTGCAAACCAAGCGAATTAAAAGAAGAATGATTTAGAAAATAGTGAAAAAATTAAATTTAAAAAAATTTAAAAAAAAATAAAAAAAGTAAGGGAACATAATCCTAAAGTTGGATTACATTCTGTTGGACTTCGTCATTGTCCTTTCCTTCATAGAGGATTTCAGCCAATTTCATTAATTTTTCTTGACCTTTGACCTCATCCTTGAATAAAGGAACTTCAGCAACGACTTGATCTGAAAACTTTTGGTCAATCAAAGCGAGACGTTTTTGCTGGAGCATGTATCTTGAATGACAGAAGTCACAATCTGAAATGTCTGGCATTACCTGATTGACGATTATGCTGTCAGTTGTAATGTCATATTTGTTCAATGCTTCAATAGCTCTTTCAGATTCATAGATGGACATTTCCTCAGGAATTACAACCATCTTGAATGTTGTTCTATCAGGGTCAGAGAGTACTGCTTTTGCTTGATCAATTTGTTTTTTAGTCTCTTCCAATTCCTTGCTTGACTGCAAGTCATCTGCTGCATCCATAAATGGAATGATGTTCTTCAATGCATTTGCTGCAGTACCTAATTTTGCCTTTGCCTTCATGAGTTTTCCTACCCAAGAGTCCATGATTTCTGGGAAGGAAAGAAGTCTCAATGTGTGGCCTGTTGGCGCAGTGTCAAATACAACTACATCATACTCATTGGAAGTCATTACAGATAAGAAGACTTCAAATGCTGCCGCTTCGTCTGCACCTGGAGATGCAGAAACCAAATCCATTTGTTCACCTAAGAAATCAAGACCGAATAATTGATCAGGGCTTGCCACAGACTTTTGGCTTTCCAAAGCCCTTTGCTTTTCTTCCATTGCCTTATCCGGGTCAATTTCTACTGCAAAGAGGTTTTCATTGATTTGGACAGGATAGTGTCCAATTGTCACTTCAAGTGAATCAGATAATGAATGAGCAGGATCTGTTGATACGATTAATGTTTTCTTTCCTTGATTTGCTAACCACAATGCAGTAGCTGAAGAGACGGAAGTTTTTCCTACTCCACCTTTGCCTCCAACAAATATGAAAGTGGTTTCACCTTGCTTGAATTTAAATAAATCTTTAAACGCCATATAATCCCTCCATAGGATTTTATTATATGATAATTTTTATTCTATTTTTTAATCTGAAATCTATACTAAAAAGTTTTAGTAACAATAAGTTATTTTATCCTTATTACATATAAAGTTTATCTTTTTTAAGTGGAAAAAACTGCAAAAAATAAGCATGCTTAGAAAAAGAAACTAATAAAAAAAGCTTTAAAACTTAAGTTAAGAATTCAAAATGAATTCTTAACATTAAATTTTTCTCTAATCAAAATCAATCGGCAGAATTGAAATCGATTATTTAAAGTACTCTGTTTAATAATATATTTTCCACATATTTAAAATTAACCTTAAAAGAAGGAAAAACTTGCCATAGTCAAAAATATAAAAAACTAGATTTTTTTTAAGTTCAACGGCTTAATACAAAGGTTATTTTGCTAGCATAATGATGATCTTGATAATTTCAAAAAAAATATTTTAAATATTTCTTAAAATTAGTAATCATTTTGCTAGAAGAATACTTTAAATAAATAGTGAGTTCAAAAAACATTTTTTTCTGCCTCATAATTTTTTTTAGAGCATATTTTTATCTAGGCAAGAAAAACCTTCAATTTCCTATTTAATTTCATTATAAATAAATATTATAGTCTTTTTAGTCTAAACTCAACTAAATAATTATTATTTTATAATAATACTGTCATAATTTCCTTATTTGATTAAAATATTTTTGCAAAATTGTTATAATATTGATTTAAAATGATAAAAATAATTTAAAAAAAAATCAAATATTATGAAAATTTTATATTAAATAAAAATAATAAATATAAATTAATATGATTTATTAATTCTCAACTAATAAATTATAAGCTTAACAATTATCTAATTATCAAAATGAAAATGGTGATTTAGTGACTAACAATGAAATTGAAAAGAAATGGCAAAAAATCTGGAGAGACAACAAGCTATTTCAATCAGACCCTAATGAAAAAGAAAAATTATTCATAACAGTGGCTTATCCATACCCAAGTGGGGCTATGCACATTGGTCACGGTAGAACATATACCGTACCTGATGTATTTGCAAGATTTAAAAGAATGGAAGGCTACAATGTATTATTCCCTATGGCATGGCATGTAACCGGTGCACCAGTTATAGGTATTGCAGACAGAATCAAAAGGAAAGACCCATGGACCCTTGACTTATACGAAAGAGTCCACAAGGTTCCTCATGACACCCTTCCAAAATTGGAAGATCCAATCAACATTGTAAAATATTTCAGTAACGAATACCATACCGTAATGGATGATATGGGATATTCCATCGACTGGAGAAGGGAATTCAGAACAATCGACCCAACCTACCAAAAGTTCATCACATGGCAAGCTAAAAAGCTCAAGTCCTTAGGCTTGATCAAACAAGGGGAACACCCTGTAAAATACTGCCCTCACGATGAAAACCCTGTAGGAGACCACGACTTGCTTGAAGGTGAAGGAGTAGGTGTAAACGAATTGACCTTAATCAAGTTTGAAGTTGAACCTGGCCAATATATCGTACCTGCAACCTTCAGACCTGAAACCATCTTCGCTGCAACCAACGTATGGTTGAACCCAGAGGTCCACTACATTGAAGTGGAAGTTAAATCCGGAGCATGCGAAGGGGAAAAATGGATCATAAGTAATGAAGCTTTCCTTAACCTTTCCAACCAGCATGACTTGGAGATTATCGGAGACATTGATCCTAAACCATTAATCGGCAAATACGTTAAAAACCCCCTTAATGGAGAACCATTACCAATCTTCCCTGCAAGCTTTGTAGACCCTGAATACGGTTCAGGAACTGTATTCTCCGTACCTGCTCATGCACCTGCAGACTATATCGCACTTAGAGACTTGAAGGAAAATGAAGACTTGATCAAAGAGTTCGATATAGCTGATGAAGTTGCTAAGGCAAACCCTATCAATGTTGTAACCGTAAAGGGATATGGCGAGTTCCCAGCTGTTGAAGTTGTAGAAAGAATGGGAATCGAAAACCAAAATGACCCTAAAGTGCAAGATGCAACTGATGAATTGTACAAAGCAGAACACAGCAAAGGATACATCAGTGACCATATTGAAAAGTACGCTGGAAAAAGGGTTGCATATATCAGAGATGAAATCAAGGCTGACATGATTGAAGCAGGCAGTGCAGACATCATGTACGACTTTGCAGAAAGACCTGTAATCTGCAGATGCGGTAACAAATGTGTAGTTAAAGTGATGGATGACCAATGGTTCATCAGATATGGTGACGAGGAATGGACTGAAAAGACCCAAAAGCTCCTTTCTCAAGAGACTATCATTCCTGGAGAAATCCGCTCCAACTTTGAATATTACCTTAACTGGTTGGATGACTGGGCATGCTCCAGAAGAGTAGGTCTTGGAACCAGAGTTCCATGGGATGACCAATGGCTTATTGAACCTTTATCCGACTCTACAATGTACATGTCCTACTATTCAATAGCTAAATATCTCAAAGACATGGACCCTGAAGACTTGAATGAAGCATTCTTTGAAAAGGTCTTCTTAGGAGTGGACAGCGATGAAATCACCGTTGCACCTGAAATTGTAGATGAGATTCAAGCTGAATTCAACTACTGGTATCCTCTTGACTGGAGATTATCTGCAAAAGACTTGGTAGGAAACCACTTAAGCTTCCTTATGTTTACTCATGCAGCGATTTACCCTGAAGAAAAATGGCCAAAAGGTACCGTAGTATTCGGTATGGGACTTCTTGAAGGAAACAAGATGTCCTCTTCAAAAGGTAATGTAATTCTCCTTGCAGATGCAATTGAAGAGTACAGTGCAGATGTAGTAAGGCTCTTCTTGATGGCATCAGCTGAACCATGGCAAGACTTCGACTGGAGAGAAAAAGAGGTTAAAGGAACCCAAAGAAGACTTGAATGGTTTAGAGAATTTGCACAAAAGGTCGAAGACATCAAAGGTGAAAAGTTAGACTTATCCAATATTGAAGAAGTTGCTCTTGAACGTAGCATCGACAAATGGATGATCAACCAATTGAATGTCCATATCAAAGCTGCAACTGAAGCACTTGAAGTTTTCCAAACCAGACAAGCATTGCAACATGCTTTATTCTTGCTCAAAAAAGACTTGGACCACTACATGTACAGAGTCAAAGACCTCTTGGACAAAAAGGACCCTGCTGTAATCTATGTATTATCCACATTATTAAGCAACTGGATCAGATTACTTGCTCCATTCACTCCACACACTTCAGAAGAACTTTGGAGCAAATTTGGCGGAGAAGGTTATGTCTCATTTGCACAATGGCCTGAATATGATGAAGAGCTTATCAGCGAAGAGATTGAAAGATCAGAGTCTCTTGTCCAAAACATCGTAAAGGACATCAACGAAATCAGAAACATCGTTGACACAGACCCTGAAAAGATCCACATTTACCTATCCCCTGACTGGAAATGGGATTTATACAAAATTGCTGATGAAGTGGGAAAACCTGATATCGGTCAAATAATGGGTAGAGCAATCGGTCAAAACATCTATGATGACAAGAAGGAAATCGCTGGCGCAGCTAAAAAGATTTCCAGAGAAATGACCAAAACAAGATACATCGGCAAGATTGATGAAGCTAGCATATTAAATGATGCAAAAGACTTCATTGAAGCTGAAGTGGAATCAGAAGTGATCATTCACACCGATGACAGCTACGACCCACAAAACAAGGCAAGAAATGCAATGCCTTATAAGCCTGCTATTTTCATGGAATAAATAAACTACTCCAATAGCTGAAAAAATATATTAAATAAATCAATGGCTATTTTAAATAGCTATTCTTATTTTCTTTTTTTATTAATTATACAATTTTACCTAAAAACTATTTTTAAGTTAAACAAATTGTTAAAAAATCTATTAAACTATGACCATACCTTTAAAATAAAATTCAATTATTACTCAGGTTTTAATTTTAATAATAAAAGTAATACTTTTTTAAAAATTAGTAATATTTAAATACTGGGGTTTACAATATAAATATGATTAATACTTTTTTTTAAATTAGTATTACTAATTTATATGATTCTTTAAATATCGTAATATTTAATCTAATTGAAAATTGTGAATCTTTAAAAATTTGCAATTTTATGGTATTGATCAATTTTTACAAGATTTTTTAATGAGGAATTCTATGAACAGAAAAATATTAATTGTTTCAGTCATTGCATTAATAGCAATCATCACTGTAGGTTCTGCTTCTGCTGGTTTCTTTGACTTTTTAACCGGAGATTCAGAACGTGCACCTGATGAATTGGTATGTGCTGCAATGCCTCACGGAGAAGAACCTGAATACGGTTTCGACCCAATGCATGGTTGGGGATACAACGATGGAGGAGTTGAACCATTAATTCAAAGTACATTGCTAAAGCATGGAAAGGATGCAAAAATAGTTAATGATTTGGCAACAGATTATAAAGCATCCAGCGACTATAAAACATATACTGTAAACATTCGTGATGATGTTAAATTCCATGACGGCTCTAAATTAACTGCTAAGGATGTTGCATTTTCCTACAATACTGCTAAAGAAACTGGAGAAAATACAGATTTAAGTATGATGAAAAGTGTAAAAGCAGTTAACGACACTCAAGTCAAATTCGAATTGGATAAATCAGATTCTACATTTGTACATAAATTGGCTGATTTAGGAATCGTACCGGAAGCCACTTACGATAATGCAAGCTATGGCCAGAACCCAATTGGTTCCGGACCTTATAAATTTACCCAATGGGATAAAGGTCAACAAGTCATCTTAGAAAGAAATGATGATTACTATGGCAAAAAGCCATATTACAGCAAAATCACCAACCTTTTCCTTGACAGAGATGCTGCATTCAGTGCAGTTAAATCTGGAGATGTTGATGTTGCAGAAGTACACTACACCTATGCAGATGAAGATGTCGATGGATACCACCTTGAAAGATTCAAATCTGTGGATATGCAAGGAATTTCATTGCCATTAGTTCCTGAGGGCCAAGAAACCCAAGAAGGAAATCCTGCAGGTAACGATGTAACTGCAGACCCAGCAATCAGAGAAGCTTTAAACATAGGTATTGACAGAGAAAAAGTTATTGACACTGCATTGAATGGATATGGTGAACCATCAACTAATGGTATCGGATTCCTATTACCATACACCTACGATAACTTCGAAGATGGAAAAGTTGATGAAGCTAAAAAGATCTTAGATGATGCAGGTTGGAAGGATACCGATGGTGATGGTATCAGAGAGAAAAACGGAACCAAAGCATCCTGGACATTATGGTACTATCCAACTTTAGTATACAGAGAATCCATTGCAATAGCTGTATCTGAACAAGCAAAAGAATTAGGTCTTGATATGCAATTGCAAGGTTCCAATTGGGATGATATTGAAGGCAAATACAGCACCATGTCCATAGTATGGGGTGGTGGAGGTTGCGATCCATCAAGTGTTGCATACAATTATGACAGCAGATTAGCAGGATCCGGATATTCAAACCCTACCTTAATGAATGATTCAAGTGTTGATGCACTTATAGACCAAGCAAGAAGTCAAGAAACAAATGCTTCCTATCCAACATGGTCTAAAATGGCTCAAAAAGCTAATTCACATGACCCTTACATTTGGATTGGTTCTGTAGACTACACTTACTTCGTAAATGACAATGTAGATCTCTCACCTGATACAGCTACCGTTTACGGACACGGTGGAGACATTTGGGGTAATGTCTACGATTGGAAAGCAGCAAACGCAACTGCATAAGTCCAAGAAAAAATAATCTTGAAAGCCATATAATGCTTTCTCATAACAAAAATATTAATATTAAAATGGTTTATTTTACAATAAATCATTTTTTTTATTAATATTAAAAAAACTTTTTTTAAAAATAGAATTAAAGATTTAACTTATTTTAAAAATTAAAAAAATAGAAATAAAAAGGCTCTAAATTATATTTAAAGCCCTAAATAAAATATTATTCTAATAAAATAGCATCAATAGCTTTTTTACAAATAGCTAAAGATTCCTCAAGCTCTTCTTTTGTAATGACCAAAGGTGGATTGAAATACATCACATTACCTAATGGCCTAAGCATCAAACCGTCTTTCAAGGCTTCTCTATAGATTTTATAACCTATTCTTTCACTTGCATCAAAGCCATTTTTAGAGTCCTTGTCTTCAACAAGTTCAATTGCATTGATAAGTCCCATTTGCCTGATTTCACCAACATTTGGATGCTCATCAAAGATTTCATGGAAACGATTATTGAGCCAAATTGCCTTCTCATTAGCTTCTTCCAATATATTGTCCCTTTCCATAATCTTCAAGGTCGCATTTGCAACGCTTGCAGCAAGAGGGTTTCCAGCATAGGTATGGCTGTGCATGAAGGCAACATTATCAGCATAATCCCCATAGAATCCATTGTAGATTTCATCTGTGCTTACACAAACCGCCATTGCCATATATCCGTTTGTAAGCCCTTTTGAAATGCACATTATATCTGGACTTATTCCTGCATGGTCCACTGCAAACATCTTGCCGGTTCTTCCAAATCCTGTAGCGATCTCATCTGCAATCAAGAGAACATCATACAAGTCACAAAGCTCCCTAAGCTTCTTGAGATACAATGGAGGATAGGTCTTCATTCCAGCGCTTCCTTGAATCAATGGCTCGACTATCATTGCACAGGTTTCATGACCAAACTCTGCAAATGCCTTCTCTGCATGTTCAAAGCATTCACATTCACAGCTGTCCCTATGCTTATTGTATGGACATCTATAGCAGTCAGGAGCTTCGACCTTGATTGTATCAATCATGATTGGTTCAAAGACCTTTGAATACTCATCAAGAGCACCTACAGACAATGCTCCCAATGTTTCTCCATGATATGCACCGGTAAAGCACATGAAGCGTTTCTTATGTTCCTTGCCATTTTGAGCACAGTATTGGAATGCCATCTTCAAGGCGCATTCAACAGATGCTGAACCGTTATCAACAAAGCTGAACTTATTGAGACCTTCCGGCATCACCTTTATCAAACGTTCGGATAATTCTATGATTGTCTTATGAGAGAAGTTTGCAAAAAGAACATGATCCAATCTGTCAACCTGTTCCTTAAGGGCTTCGCTTACCTCTTCATTGCAATGTCCAAGGAGATTGCACCACCAGGAACTTATTATGTCTATATATTCCTTGCCATCTACATCGTATAGCTTCACTCCCTTTCCATGATCAATAATGATTGGTGGGAAATCTTCATAATCCTTCATCTGAGAAGCAGGATGCCAAATATGGGCCAAATCCTTTTGGACACATTTTTCACTGTTATTCATATTAAAACCTAATAATTATATTGAATATTATTTTTGAATAATTTTTAAAATCTATTCTTATAAACTCTAATTATAAGATTGGATTTTATATTAAATAAATCTTTAATTTTTTCATTCTGAAGATTAAAAAATACCATTATGAAAATTTGAAAAAAGCATATGAAAAAATCTACAATAGAAAATGAAATTTTAAAAAATCATAAACTTTCCATTAAAAAATGAAAAAT
>NZ_JAZNIB010000342.1:0-2053 GCF_045577275.1 Methanobrevibacter sp. | reverse complement strand
ATGACCATTGCAGATCAGGAAGAGTTCTTCAGATTACTCAAGGAAGCTATCCTTTACATCCCTGTTGAAATGCAAAAGGAAGAAGTCTTTGACATTGAAAACCAAAGGGTTGTGGATGTAATAAAACCTATACCTCCACTTGGATTCAATCTGGTCTCACTTAACTTGAATGACGGTTCAAGGGCAGTTGTTGCATTCACTAGAAAGGAGATCATGAAGGAAATCAAGCTCAAGAGAGACCATGTCCTTATGAATATGAGAGACCTTGCTAAAATAATATTAGGTTATGGAGACACATTCTCCTCAATCATCATCAATCCACAAACAGAACATTCCATAATGTTAAGCGTAGGCACATTCGTAAATCTCTTCAGGGAAAAGGTAAAAAGCCCATTCATAGTTTCACTTGAGCAGACCTTTGAAACATTGAAGCATAATTCAGTGGAACTTGACAACCATTACATGTTCTTCATCAGATCAGAATATGAATTCATGGAAAATGAGGCAAAGGACGGAATCTTTACAGCAAAGATGCCACTTAGGGCAAGCACAAATCCCGATTTCCAATCCAATCTTCCAATCCTGCATAAGCTTATGATGGTGCAAGGCCAAAGGATATTGTATACAGGCAATCCTAATGAGGAACAGACCGATTTCAATGTATTGATTGCACCTGGAAGTGAGTTTGAAAAGTTCTATGATGAAAACGAAGACATTTCCGTATGGAGATGTATTAAACAACCATTTTATGATAATTTAGATGAGGGGGATGATGAATAATCATCCTAACAAATGGTTTTGAAAAATAGAAAAAAAATATTCCACCAATTATCTAAAATAAAAAAAAACAGAAAAAAAATATTCCGCCAATTTATCTAAAATAAAAAAAAACAAAAAAATTAAAAATATAATAAAAATAATTAAAAAAAAGAAAGAAAATTATTCTATTCAATTTCCTTCAAATAAAAGATTTTCATTATATATTGGACTTTGGCCTAAATTAAAGTCCTCTCCACCCATATGATTTAAAATCATATTCCTTAGTGAATATCCTCCACAGAAATTAAAAAAGATCACATGAGGAAGAACTATCTGCAAGTTAGTGACATTGACATCAAAATCTTGAAGTTCTAAAAATGAATTGAAAATAGTTATATCTTCAATGCTCAATCCTGAATCATCAAGATTCAAATTAGTTATTGTGAAATCAGGATTTTTAAAATTAATACCCCTAAGATATAACTCAGAATTGCCTGCCTTCACATCATCATCAAAACTTACATTGAAATCTTTCTTGGAAAATCCATCATCGCTATGATTGCTACTATTGCCATTATCTGGAGCGGTCTTATTGTCAACCACATCACAACCCCCAGGAACAACAGGAACAACAGATTCATTGTCAACCACATCAGAACCCCCAGGAACAACAGGAACATCAGAACCATTGTCAACCTTATCGAAATAATCCGGAACAGCAGACTCATTGTCAACCACATCAGAACCCCCAGGAACAACAGGAACATCAGTACCATTGTCAATAACGCCTGAATCATCAAGAAGACCAGCATCATCGCCAACAGCAACACCATGGTCATTGAATGGGGCATTAACAATAAGCTCTTCATGACATATATTTTTATCATTACCATCAACATCAGCTGCAGCAGCGCAACCTATGGCAATTAATAAAACTAAAATAAATGTTGATATTAATATTATTCTTTTCATCCAATCACCGTTTAATATGACATAGTATTTAAAGCGACACATATAAATATTTTCGACTGTAAGCACTTACTTACAAGTAAAAAGAGGTATAAAAGAATAATAAGGATTTTTAATTAAAATAAGAAATATTTAAGTCAATGCAGACTAAAATGACTAAAAATATTAAAGATATTCAAAAATATTAGAATAATAAAAATATTAAAAAAAGTCTATAAAAAAAGAACTAATCCTAATTTTAAAAAAAAACATATGTAAAGGGGGTGATATGTAATTGAGTAAGGTTTAGTATTAGGATTAGTTCCTATGACAATAAATTTAGTTT
>NZ_JAZNIB010000341.1:0-2039 GCF_045577275.1 Methanobrevibacter sp. | reverse complement strand
TTACTCAAACCTATGAGTAATTACATTTTTTAAAATAGCCATTCTGACTGGTATTGCATTTGCTGCCTGTTCAAAATACTTGTTGTACTTTGTATCATCAACATCATATGAAATCTCATCCACTCTTGGAAGCGGATGCATGACTATAAGGTCTTTGCCTTCAAGCAAATCCTTATTGATCAGGTATGCTCCTTTGATGCGTTCATATTCCTCTACATCCGGGAACCTTTCCTTTTGGATTCTTGTGACATAAAGCACATCAACATCATCGATGACATCCTTTAGTGAATTGGTTTGGTTGTATTTTATGTTGCTTTCTTCAAGGTCGTGCAATGTCTCTTTAGGCATCTTAAGCTCATCCGGTGAGACAAAGCTCATTTCAACATCATACATTCCAAGTGCATATGCAAGGGAATGCACTGTACGGCCGTATTTCAGGTCTCCAAGAAGTGCAATCTTCAATCCATCTATTTTTCCGAAGTGCTTTTTGATGGTATAGAGGTCGAGCAATGTTTGGGTTGGGTGCTGTCCTGCGCCGTCTCCAGCATTGATGATTGGCACATCCACTATATCTGATAGGAATCTGGACACTCCTTCAAGGTTATGCCTGATTACTATTGCATCGCAGTATGACTCAAACATCTTTGCGGTGTCTGCCAAGCTTTCTCCTTTTGAAACGGAACTGTGTGCAGCATCTCCAAGCTCTATGCAGTCTCCTCCAAGCCTTTTCATTGAGGTTTCAAAAGATAGCCTTGTCCTTGTGGAAGGTTCATAGAATAGAAGCCCTAAAATCTTTCCTTCAAGCTCTCTAGATTTCTCCTTAGATTTTGCAACATCTTCAAGCTTGCTTGCTTCCTCTAAGATAAATTCAATATCTTCCTTTTCAAAATCCTTTAATGAAATAACATTTTCATGCTCAAAAATGATATTACACTCCTTATTTTTTACACTTGAAATAGTGGTCTTTATAAATAAAATTAAAAAATAGAAATATGATTTTCATTTTAAAAAATGAAAAAAAGTTTTTTAATTAGATTAAAAAACTTTTAATTATTCGCCTTTCATGAATCCGTATATTGCAACAGCTATGAGTATAATGATTAATAGGATGAATACCCAAAAGCTTATTTTTATGAACAGCTGCAATAATGTCAAGATTATGATTAAAGCGATTGCTGTTAGAACGATTCTGTTTAGCATCACGTTATCACCTTGTTGTTAGAATATATATCCTAATAATGCCATAATGATGAATATAAGAATTGCTATGATAAAGATCTTCATTCCTATCTTCATAAACCATTTCAATAGCCCAAATATGATCATCAATAGGATAGCTATTATTATAAGTTCTATAATCATTCTTCCACCAAGCTAATAAAAAAGATACTTAAGGAGCTATTTCGTCTCCTTTGAACCATCCGAATATTCCCACAATTACGGAAATGATAATACCAATTATTAACATTTTCCAAAAGTGGTGCATAAAGAATCCTATTATTGGTAATAAAAAGAATAATACGATTGCACATATACAAATTTTATTTAATGCCATGTTTTCACCTCTTTTTCAGAACTCCTTTTTTTAAATAAAGGATATTCTATTTTATAATATATTGTAAAGTATTATAATAATTTATCTATTTAATTCAAGATTTTTCATTCTTTGATTAAATAGCTCTTATTCTTACTGATTAGATAGTTCTTTTTTGATTAAATATCCATTATTCTTCCTTGATTAAGTAGTTCTTTAATGTTCCAATCTCTTCTATTGTCACTTCAACAATGGAATCTGCTTTCATTTCACCTACACCTGGAGGTGTTCCTGTAGCTATCACATCTCCTGGATTCAATGTCATTGTCTGTGAAACGTATGATATTATTTCCTGTGGTGAGAAGATCATTTGGGAAGTGTTTGAGTTCTGTCTGATTTCTCCATTGACTTTAGTCACTATTTTTTGATTCAATGGGTCAAGGTCGGTTTCAATGAAAGGCCCTATTGGGGCAAATCCATCACAGCTCTTTCCTCTTGTCCACTG